>NZ_JBNGOT010000014.1:0-131032 GCF_050589705.1 Sunxiuqinia rutila | reverse complement strand
ACTTCTCGTAATCAAACTTTTCTTTTCCCATATCAGGTAAATTTTAAAACATTCATTTTTGTTTACATGACACAGTTAGTTGAACACTCTCAGCCCATCTTCACCGACGATACAAATTGACAGAAAAACACCTCATTTAGCATCAGGAACAGGTCCATCGCGAAAACAAAAGGGGTGTTTTATCATAAAAAGAGGTCCATTTGCGACAGAAAGAGGTACTTCGACACCAGAAAAGGGTACATTTGCGATAAAAAAGGGTACATTAGTGTCAGAAAGAGGTACTTTGCCACTGGGAAAGGGTACTTTCAGGATAAAAAGAGCTGCTTTCAGCTGGAAAAAGACCGATCGACCGTGAATCCCAATATGATTGTGGCTTAACTCGTATTTGCTAATCCCCCCTATTCTTTAAGGTTTCCACAAGAAGCATCTTTTGGTCTTTTGACTTTATTGTAATCCTCGCATCTTTCTCAATCGGCACTGCTGTTTCCAGTTCAATTGAATGATTGGCATAAGGCGCTAATGCTGGCACATTGCACGTTAGTTGCATTCTTTTATTGTTGCTTTCTATTTCAACATCAACGGTAGTTAAAACGGAAGGCACTTCGCCGAAGTTGCTTACTTCAAATTCCAGGATGCTTCCTCCCTTAGTATTCTCAGAAACAAGTGGTTTTCGGGCTGACAGGATTGGGGCATCATACATCAACCAAGGCAAGCGCGCATAACCAAACAGCAAGCTTCCATCCTTGGTTTTCCCAAGCAGTTTAGCCACAAAGTTTTCATCGGTCAGTCCATTTCCCTGGCCATCAAAGAATAGGACAAGGTCTTTTCCTTGTTGCTCTGTTTTTACAAGCTTACTTCCCCGCCCAAAATTAACTTCTTCGGATGCACCAAAACTAAGCGATTCTAAATCCATGTCTGAATGAGGATCAAAACCTGATTCTGCTTCAATTTTCACCCGGATCAATGGGGTATCCGCTGTTATTTTCTTCTCATCAACAATAGTCAGCAATTTTCCTTTGGTAAGTGGGATGCCAATGTTCTTGGAACTGTGGCGGTCATTGCCCAAATCGCACCATTTGGAAGAATCGATCACAGCAAAATTAGCCTGATAAGCCCGGCCATACTTATCCTGAAGCATTTTGATCCGCTCGTATTTATACCAGTCTTCGACTGTTCCGTCTTCGTATTTGGCAATTCCGGGCATGTAAGCTTCACCGGGTTCCACTTTCCAGTCGATGCCATTCGGCGAACGAAGGTAATAAGCAATGCGGCCATACCAATCGTTGACGATCATATGGTACTGAATATGTGTCCGCCAGATCACCGGGTCTTCATAGCGCCCGTCAAAAGCAGGATAGACTGACTTATTCGTTACCTGGTAATAAGGCAATAGGCCGGTTTCACTAACCCAGATTCCACCACCACGGCAAACAGCCAGGTAGGAGCCGTCTTTTCGTTGAGCAAAACTTACGTTCGACAAGCCATCATGAATCTTCCGGTCTCTCGGATCAAATGTAAATTCCCCCTTTGTCCAAGGGCCATTCAGTCCGTCGGCAATGTAATAGGCGTTAATTACATAAATGACATACCGCCCGTCTTTCAGCCTGAAAAACTCCGGATTATGCCCTTGTCCAATGGTTTCACCCTGCACGTGGAAGGGACCCTGAGGATTTTCGGCTACAGCGTGTACCACTTCGGACTTTGGCCATTGCATATGCCCTTTTTCAGAATTTTCGGGCCAGCGGCAAACGATTAGGTGGTACTTCCCATCATCGCCCTTTCGAATATTTCCACCCCAATACGACCACTGCGGATCTTCAATACCATTAGCCGTGTAGCGGGGCCTTACCGCATCGGCTCCCCAGGTATCCGAAGTCAGTTCCCCAATTGGAGGGATGGCTTCAAAGCGATCCATAAAGCGGCCACCCAATACCAGCTGTTTCCATACTTCAGGACGCTGGCGCTCGATATCCTGGGCATTTAAAGGGCTGAATTGCAACAGCCCACAGACAGCCAATACAAAGCAAAAAGAATAGTAGTAGTTTAGTCGTTTCATTTTTTGAGTATTTCGGTTTAGTCATTGGTTTCTGTACGGATCAGATGCAATTTTCAACAACAAGAAAGCAAAAGAGCAATATCTCTTTTACTTTCTTTGCTGCTTGTTGTATTAGTAATCCGAATTTTGCTCTAAAACCCCGTGGTTTTTATCAATTTCCTCTTGCGGAATAGGCCAGTGGTAAAACTTATCCTCCCAGTGGTAGGATAAAAATCCATCCGTTACATTATTCAAAACTTCTCCGGCAATATTCCAGCGTTTTAAATCGAAATAGCGTACCCCTTCAAAGGCAAGTTCCACTCTTCGTTCATGCCTGATTCTTTCTCTCATCTCCTCTTTGGACAGTCCTTCCGGTAATGCCGGCATTTCAACCCGGTCTCTGATTGCATTTACCGCATTATAAACAGACTCATCAGGCCCGGAAACTTCATTTTGTGCTTCAGCATACATCAACAGAACTTCTGCTAATCTTAACACAACAGTATTCTGTTGACTAAGTGTAGAGTATCCATAGGGAATATTGGCCGGGTCAAGAAATTTCTTAAAACCATATCCACTTGGTGCACTATTGGAAGGATGATGTGTACTTCCTCCACCCCAATCAACATAGTCTGCAAAAACAGTTACTGAAAGTCTTGGATCCCGATTTTCCATTGGATTATCAGGATTGGTCAAGGGAGACTCACCCCAAGGTAAACCATCTATACATTCGAACACATCAACAAAACTCTGTAGCGGACTTATCGCCATCCAATCTCCAAATACGATATCTGTTCCGTAAGCAGGAACATTATCAGGAGCTAAATAATTTACGGAGAAAATAATCTCGGTATTCCCCTTTTGACCAGCATCTTGAAACAAATCTTCGAACACAGGGCTCAAGGAATATTTTGGCATTATGCTGCTACACAATTCAGCGACTTCCTCCAGCTGCGCTAAGTTTGGAGTTCCTGAACGATCATATGCTGTGTAAATCAACACCCGGGCTTTCATTGCCTGTGCTGTTGACTGCGATACATGCCCGCTGTTTTCGTAATAGGGGTTTGAGCTTGAATTAGTAATTGCAAAGTCTAAATCAATAAACACTTGCTCTAAAATTTTATCTGCTCCAACCTTAGCCTGTTCCTGATTTTCCAATGTTAGCGGCTCCAGAACCAGAGGGACATCGCCATAAAAACAGTAGAGCTGAAAATAATAATAGGCTCTCAAAAAACGTACTTCTGCTTCGGCCTCCTTTTTCTCCTGCTCCGAAATATCGTTCCCCTCGTACTTCGCTAATTCATTTAAAAAGATATTTGCCCTTGCTATAGCCTGGTAACAGAACTTATATACTCCAGAGACATAGCCACCAGTGGTTGAACTAATATCTCCGGCAACAATTGATTTTGTTCCTCCATAGTTATGCTGCCCATAACTGTTATCGGTTAAGTTATCCCAGTTAGGGAGCATATATCCCCACATTCCAGCAGGTGGGTTATCCCAGGGACCTCCCGTAGAACCATGCATATAACCATAGTTGGCTGTCAATGCCATTTCAAAATCAGCTTTCGTTTTCCAAAATGTACTCGACGATATCTGATCCAGAGGCTGTTTATCAAGATAATCTTCACATCCACTCAATGTTATGATGGATAATATGATAATTAGTATTTTACAACTTTTCATATTTATACTTTTTAGAATTTAACATTTACCCCGAATGAATAGATTTTATTCTGTGGGTAATTCACAAAGCGCCCACTTCCTCCACGTTCGGGATCTAACCCGGGATAATCGGTAATTGTAAACAGGTTATCTCCTGAAAAATAAATACGGAATTCGTTAAGGCCAACGCGATCAAAGAATGTTCGGGGTAAGGTATAGCCAACCGTCAAGTTTTTCAATCTCAAGTATGATCCATCTTGCAAATACCAAGAAGAATTTCGCCTGATTCGTTCAGGTGCTCCCCATCCCCAATAAATTCGAGGCATCGTTGTCGATGGGTTTGTTTCAGTCCAGCGATCACGCCAGTCTGTCGTTGGAGGCGAGCCTTGTACAAAAGGAATTGTTCCCCAGTCGTTGACAAAATATTTCACCCCTTGCACCCCTTGCAACTGAGCCGATAAATCAAATCCTTTCCAATTGGCAGCCAGGTTAAAAGAATAATTAAATGCCGGGTATCGCCCAGACAAAGCAATCCGGTCATCATTGTCAATGACACCATCACTGTTTTGATCCTTAAATTTCAAATCACCAGGAACAGTGGCATCATTAAACTGTTTTGGAGAGTCGACAATCTCTTGTTCCGACTGAAAAATACCAATCCACTCCAGCATGTAATAAGAATCCCATTCGGCACCTTCTTCACGCAAAGAATACCCACTTATCTCCCGCTCGCCAAAATCAACCAACTCATTTTTATAATGATCAATGTTAAATCCCAAACGATAGTTCAATCCAGTGAATGAACCTGACCTTAGCTGATTGGCATACTGTAAGCTCAATTCAACTCCTGTATTCTCCATGGTTCCATTATTAACCGTTGGCGGATTTAATCCCACCGCATTGGTCACCTGTGAACTTCTTAAAATATCAGTCGTTCTTTTTTTATACCAGTCAAAGGTTACATTAAAACCTTCAAATGCTGTCAGATCAAAACCAAAGTCAGTAATACTGGTGGTTTCCCACATAATATTTTCATTGGAAAGCCGGGTTTGAGCCACACCTGAAGAAAGGCTTGAGTCATCGAATGAATAATTGCCGGTCAAATCCAGTATCGATTGGTAAGGATACAAACCAATATTCTGGTTTCCTAACTTTCCGTAGGAACCCCTTATCTTCAGGTTATTGATCCAGTCAGCATTCATATTCTGAAAAAACTGCTCTTCTGACATTCTCCATCCTACAGAAAAAGAAGGAAAGGCACCCCATCTTGAGTCAGGAGACAACCTGGAAGTACCGTCATACCGAAGATTTGCTTCAACTAGGTACCTGTCTTTATAATTATAACCTAATCGACCAAAGAATGACATCAAAGCCCACTCTGTTTTTGTTCCGCTAGCTTGCTGAACAGCCGGACTTCCAGCATCGAGTTCGCGCAATACGTCACTCGGATAATCTTTTCTGTAGCCTCTCAAGTATTGATAAGTGTTGTCTTCAACACTATAACCAACCTGAGTCGTAATCGTGTGTCCAGCTCCAAATTGCTGATCAAAATTCAGATAAGTGTATAGGTTTTTGTACTCGGTTTGATCGTCCTGAACAATTAAACCCGATCCACCAACATCCAGATAAGTCATGAATTCATTTGTACGGAAATTGTACAACGGCACCTGAGGCCTGAAGTCATCGTACTTGCTAAAATCCAAGTTAATGGCGGCTTTAGTATACCAAGTCAGCCCTTTAAACAGTTTTACATCCAACCAACCTTGAGATGAAATTACATAATCATTGGTATTGCGGTTAACACGATTCCCAATAATGGCCATCGGACTTTTGTTATTAGACTCAAAATCATACGCTTTGTAGGTATATCGACCACTTCCATCTGCCAGTTGTGGTGCATAAGTAGGAGCCTGAGACATAGCAGCAAGAAAGGTATCGCCAGCGCCTTGTCTAGGAGCTGTTTTCATTCCCTTTTTCACAGAGAAGTTTCCGCCAAACTTGATGTTTTCATTAACCTTTGAACTCAAGTTGACTCGCACATTGTATTTTTCATAATCAAACCCTTTCATAACCCCCTCCTGATTCACGTAACCAAGAGAAACATTAAAAGTCGTTCCATTACTTCCTCCGCTAAAACTTAAATTATGGGTGTGGGTTGGAGCAGGACTAAACAGAAGGTCCAGCCAATCAGTATTGGGGTACAAATTTCGGTCGGTAGCACTACGGTAGGCATTGATCATCTCATCTGTATATAAACCGGAAGTTAAACCTGAGTTTAACCTGGCTTCATTGAATAGCTCCATGTATTCGGCCGAGTTGGTGATCAAATCAAATAACTTCGTGGGAGTATGAATGGCATAGTTACCATTATAACTCATTGTAATCCGTCCTTCTGTCCCTTTTTTTGTGGTGACAAGAATAACCCCGTTGGCTGCACGAGCGCCATAAATTGACGCCGAGGCAGCATCTTTCAAAACAGATATGCTTTCGATGTTATTCGGATTCAAATCGGCCAGGCTACCTTGAACTCCATCAACCAGGACCAAAGGATTTGAGCCAGCGCTACTGAAAGTTCCATTACCACGAATTCGAATTGAGACACCTTCATTTCCTGGTTCTCCTGAGTTCTGAACAATTTGCACTCCCGGCATTTGCCCCTGCAACATTGTCTCAACGTTCGTCACAGGTCTTTTCACCAAATCTTCTCCACTAACAGAAGCAACCGATCCTGTCAAATTAACTTTTTTCTGAGTACCATACCCTACGGCAACAACTTCCTCCAGCCCAATGGTTTCATCCTGAAGAACAACATCAATTACCGTTCTTCCGTTGATTTCTACCTTAGAAGTTCTCATTCCTACAAAAGAGAAAACAAGGGTTGCATCAGTCGGAACATTTTCCAATTGATACTCGCCGTCCAACCCCGTAATTGCTCCTTGGGTAGTTCCATCAATCACCACTGTTACACCTGGCAAAGGACTTCCAGAAACATCTGTCACTCTTCCCGAAACAGATTGCTGCCGGGAAGCTATATCTTTACTTGATGAAGTAATTGCAATCTGCCGGTTAGTTATTTTATACTTCACATTAGCCCCTTCGAAAATTTCATCTAAAATTTCCGGAACCAAATTGTTTTTGGCATTAATGCTAACCATCTTATCTACATTAACAACAGAGGCATCATAAATAAAATAGAATTCCGATTGCTCTTCAATTTGTTTAAGTACCTGTTTTATGGGTACATTTCTCAGGTTTAGATTCATTTTGGTACTCTGCGAATACGAACCAACAGCATGTAACTGCAGAACGCTTAGCACCATTAAAAACAAGGTTACTCTCATGGTTCTAATCAGTTTTGATTTCCATAGCGCAGTCCCTATGAAAATCAATGAATAACATTTTTTTTTCATAAATTTGTTTCGATTTGAGTTATACAATTCAAATAAGCTAGTGCTGCAGTTTGCAAGACATTCAGCACTTAATCATTGAAAAGGGGATGTTACAGCATCTCCTTTCCTTTTGTTGTTAGGTTGTTAATTCTTCATTGGCACTCCATTGTTGAGTTAATAATAATGAGTTATTTTAAAATGATCTTAGTTTTCCCCTCTCCCTCATCCACTAACTGATAGGTTATTGGACACGAAAATTCGATGAAATCCAGAATCTCTTTCAAACTTTCATTTTTAAAATTTGCATTGAAGATAGACTGATAAACAGCCGTATTAATCACTTCAACCTCCACATTATACCTACGCTCAAGCTTTCGAATAACTTGTTGCATTGGTTCATCTTTAAAAACCAATGCTCCCTCTTTCCATGAAGTATAATCTCCTGTTTCTATTCTGGCAATGTTCATCCTATTTTCAGAAACATTGTAAGTCATCATTTCTCCCGGTACTAATTTTTGTTTTGTGCCTTGATTCTTGAAACTTTCCAGCTCTACACTTCCTTCTTCCAACACAACATTAACCTGATCATCCCCAGGATAGGCTTTAACATCAAACTTCGTCCCTAATACCTTTACCGAGATACCAGCTTCAGTTGCAACCTTTAGAGGAAGATTCTTATTTTTAGAAATTTCGAAAAAGGCTTGCCCCTCCAGCTTTAAATGGCGGGAATTGACCGCAAAATCATTCGAGTAGGTTAATTTTGTCCCTGAGTTTAACCAAACAACTGAGCTATCAGGCAGAATGACATGAGCAATTTGCCCATATTCGGCAACGACCGTGGAATAATGTACACTTTGCTTTTTGTTGATCTTGTAATTTCCACCAAGCCAAAACATGATTGAAGAAATTCCGATCAGTAAAACCAGAGCAGCTGCATATTTCAAAAACGGTAACCGCTTGGCAGGAGCTTCCGCTCTTTTGATTCTTTGACTTAACCTTTTATAAGACTCCTCCACTTCATGGCTTGGAACTTCCTTGGATGCTGCCAAAAAAGACCATGCAATTTTCGCACTTTTGTAGGTAGCCATATCCTGCTTGTCTTTTTTAATCTGCTCCAGGACTTGCTCTTTATCTTCAACAGAAGAGCCCATCGCTACTTTTAGTATTTTCTCCGATTTTTCCATAGTTGCTTCTAGTAATAGAATGCACAAAGTCCGATCTCCCCCCCTTCACGTAGAAAAAAAAATTACAAAAAAAACAGAAAAGCTTATTTTATTAAGAGATAGAGAACAAACGGGAGATAGTCTTTTAGTGCTATTCGAAAATGCTTTAGCCCTTTGGTCATATGCTTTTCAACTACTTTTTCCGAAATATTTAATTCCTCAGCAATTTCCCTGTTTTTCATGCCTTTAAATCGACTTAAAGTGAAAACATTTCTGCATTGCGGTGGAAGCTCCTCCAAGGTTTGCTTGATAATTCGTTCTATCTCGCTAAAAGTATACTCAGAGGAATCTAAAGAATTTAGTACGTCAAGATTTAACTCCAGTTCCTGTAAATCATTCGAGTTGACAAATAACTGCTGTCGGTAGCGTTGACTTCTCAGTTTATAAAGACAATTATTTTTTGTGACTGTAAAAAGGTAGGCTCCTAACTGGCTATTCTCTTTCAGATGATGACGTTTACTCCATAGCGTAAAGAAGGTATCCTGTACAATATTTTCTGCCAAATCTTTTAGAGGAACAAACTCTAACGTAAAATAATAGAGACGCGAGAAATACTTTTTGTACAAAATTTTAAAAGCAATTTCATCACTGTTTCTTAAACCTTTCAGCAGTTCTAAGTCGTCTGTCATCATGGTAGTAGAATAGTAGTACAGCAAATCTAAAAAAATTATAACAATTGCTACCGCCTATTATAATATGAAGAAGATGGTCCGTAGTCAATTAATTAGAAACCACAATACGAAAAAATAGGCAGATATATGTTTATATATCTGACATTCCAGACAAGAAAAGCAATACAAAAGCTACTCTATATTCAGTCAAGCTTCCCAACAACCTGCTTTAATCGCTGCAATAGAAATACCTGATTCGGCAAGCATTTCCCGTGCTTTGCTTGTTTTTTTCTGCGGAAACCCGGATTCTCAGCACATGCTTTCCTTCATCCAGCCCGGTCGCCAAGGTGTAATACCAGGGAAGGTGTAAATGTGCACTCCAACGGGTAAATAAGTCCAGTTGCTGCCAACTGCCGCCATCAATGCGGTATTCGATTATCCCTGCATCGGGACCTGCCGCAACGGCTATTCCAACGGTATTTCCTTCAAAGTCCCACTTCAAAATACCTGATGGTTTTTCGCAAACCAACATGGGTACGTTGACATAGTTTGCCCGGGTTCCTTTGTTATCCGCGGGCTTCCAGCTGGGCACAAACTGCCAGCCTTTCCCTTCGTGCTTCTTGTCAACAACAACAAGCTTTCCATTGCCATAGTTGTCGGGATCAATCGGATCGGGCATCGGGTAACTTGTGAGCTTGTCATCTTCGGCCACAAAGCCACTCCAGGCTCGATCCAACAGTTGCTCCATCGATCGATAATAAACCTGCTGTCCAAATGGCGAAGGATGCAGGTTTTTAAAATCTTCTTCCCAGGAAAACTCACCGGCATCAATCCTGTCGGTTACTTCTTTGGCCAGGTTTATGGTAGCAATTCTGTAATGAGCAGCTACTTTTTCGTGATTCTGAATTACTTTAGGCACTTCTCCCTGGCGGTAAGTCTCCATTTTGTCGGGATCCACAAAATGCATGATCACTAAATCAATCGCCGGATTGCTCTTTCTTAAATGACGAACAATACCTTCCATCGCTCTTACTTGCTCTTCATCGCTTCGCCCATTGGTGGCATCATTCACAGCGGCCTCTTCAAACAGCAAGTCAACCGGCCCGTTGGCCAACACATCGCGCTCCAGTCGAAAGGCAGCCGGCGTAGCCCCCATGGAAGGGATGCCCGCAGCAATAAACTCAAAGTCCGTATCCGGGAAACGCGTTTGCAGGTAGTTACAAATGCTATCGCGCCAACCACCATTGTAAGTGATTGAACCGCCCAGAAACGCCACCCGTCCTTTCTTTTCCCGCTCAAACTTAATTTGACTGTTCTTCAATCCGTCCCGAAGCCGATGATACTGGGTAGCATCCAAGAGTTCTTCAGGCAATTCGGTATGCTGAAGGATAAATTGTGCCCCCAACTCCGGCGTTTCAATTGGGAAATGATGCCCAAACAGTTTCTGTTCTCCCTGGGTACAAGGAATGATTGTAGCTGCCCCTCCCAGCTTCACATACCGGTCAATAAGCAAGAAGGTATTTTCCTGGGGAGGAACAACTTCATCTTTCAAGCCGATCATATGCATAACAGGCACTTTGCCCAAAGCAAGCAGCTCCAGGTTATCCAGGGGATTGTTCGCATAGTTCAAGGCCTCTTCATCCGATGCAAAGCCATACTCCTGCTTTAAGCGCTCCCAATCGGCAGCACTCCCCTGCCCTTTACCAAATCCACCGGGCCAACTCTTAAAGTCGCAAACCGGCGCTTCGGCATAAATACAACTCACTTTCTCCGGGTTCTGTTTAGCCCAATTGTAAATGAACAAACCGCCCCGGCTAACGCCTTCCAACGCCACTTTTCGGGACAACTGATGCTGATTCACCAAATATTCGTAGAAATGATTCCAGTTAGCCACTGCTACCGGACTGCCATACTGATTATTCGTATTGATGTATGCGATGTAAAAACCTTCGCTGAGCAAGATACTGTCCATTTCCGTATGCCAATCCGGGAAACGTGCTCGCCATACCCAAGGATTTCCGGGCAATGCAACTTTTGGAACGACGATCCGGGCAGAAAGGCCACCTCCATCAGCACTTTCACCAGGCAGTCCAACCTTTTGCTCTTCGGGAAAGAAAACAAAGTCATAACGGTCAAATCCTTTCCACTGGCTTTTTGCCCCTTCCCAGCCAACTGTTGTCATGCTCAACGGCTTACCGGATTGTCTATCCGGTAAGCAATCGTCAGCATAAGAATTAAAGCAACTAATCACCAAAAAGATGATTAGTGCGAATGTGTATCGTTTCATCGACGTGTTTTTAATCAACCTGATAAACTGCAAAGTTCTTAATCGAAGGAAGCTCATCGAACTGCTCAACTGTTAAGCGAATTTTGGAGCATTCGACCGGATCAAACTGTTGAATTCGTTTATGCCCAATCGACTGTCCGTCGCAAAGTTTGGTCCATTTGCCCTTCACCAAACCTTCTACTTTGTAGCGGCGCACCCGCTCTCCTAAAGCAATCTCTTCCTGAATAACCACATGATTTACTGGTTGAACCTTGGATAATTTCAACACCAGTTTTTTGCCTTCTCCTTTCGTTTGAGCCACAGGTGTTTCAAAACGACGCTTGATTTCTGCTCCCCATTCTTTCAGGCGTTGAACATCCGGCTCGGGAAGCACGCCATCAGGGTCTGGAGTCAATCCCATGATCAATGTTGAATTTCGTCCAACAGACTTGTAGTACATCTCCATCAGGTTCTCCACCGGGAAGATATGTGCTTCATCACCTGGTTCCCAAAACCATTCATGCCGCCCGTTGTAGCCTCTCAAAGGGGCATCAGACATGGCTGGCATCCAATAAGCTCCGTTGGGATCACCCTCCTTCAATAACTGGAAGTTGTTTTTAGCAATCGCCTGATGGGCCGACTCGCCTGCTCCGGTAGAGTAATACGGGAAAGTAGACCAACAAGGATAAGCAACCGTTCCTGACTCAGAACCTCCCCAACGCGCTTCGGCCAGCTGCTTATTGTGATAAAACAAGCAGTTGGGTTGATACTGTTGAACGATGGGTAAAACATCCGGCGCCCCATTGGCAGGATGATCGGCACCTCCATCAAACCAAATTTCAAACAACTCGCCATAGTTGGTACAAATCTCTTTAACCATGCCTTCAATCATTTGGTTGTACCATTTTTGACGATTTTCACGGAAAGCCCCTTCACCATTGACTTTAAAGTCGTGCACGCCAATAAACGAGTTCCAGCGAATCCCTAGATAAATACCTGGTTTGATTCCGTACTTACGGCATGAATTCACAAAGTCGCGAACCAAGTCGCCCTTTCCATCCTGAAACTTCAGGGCTTTCATGCAATACGGATTTACATCCGACTGGTAAAGCGCAAAGCCAGTTTCGTGTGTAGCTGTTAGAATAGCAAAGGTAAAACCAGCATCTTTAATCGCTTTTATCCATTGGTCTGTGTCTAAATTTTTTGGATTGAAAACCTGGTAATCGGTGACCGGATCAATCCGGTTACCACCTTGTCCGTACTTCTTGCCATCAAATACATGCAAATCGTAATGAAAAACAGCACCCAGTTCGGCTTCCTGCCACGCCTGCTGACGCTTATTCGGAACCGGACGTTTCTGCTGTTTTACCGGAACAAATGCGATGTAGGCCTCATCACCCTTCTTTACGGCCAACGAAAGCACCTGAGGTTCGTCATCCTCCAGATAAACAAACGGACGTTCCAAACGATCAGGAACCAGCAAATCGCCATCATTCATCTCCAATTTTTTCGGAGTTAAAACATATTCCGTTGCCTTTTTCCAGTTCACTCCATCCGGCGAGCTGACCATTCCGATAAAAGAATGTGCATGAAATACCCCATAAAAATAATCGCGTTTGGCATCGTACCACACCGACATGTCTTCCGTGTCGAGGTAATCAATAACCGGCTTTTCCTGAATGACAAACGGCCCGACAGGTGAATCGGAAACGGCCATTGCCTGGTTGCGGATAAAACGGGTTTCATTAGGCTTATCCCCTTTAACAATCAGGTAGTATTTGCCATCTTTTCCCTGGGTAATTGCCGGATTTACGGTTAAAGTGGTAATTGGTCCTGAAGGCTCAATCAAAGGCTGATCCATTCGTTTCCAGGGACCATTGATTGAGTTTGCAACAGCCACCCCGGTACGTTGGTTGGGGCGTAGGTACTTTTTCCAGTTTGGGTGGCTGTACCCAACACGAGCCGTTTCAATCAGTTCCTCTTCAGTATAATCCTTGTCTCCCATGTTCGTTGCTACATAGTAGAGATAGTATTTGCCATCAAACTTTTTGATTTTGGGATTGTGAACCGTGATGGCATCCCAATGTCCTTTCCCGCGGCTTTGCAGTACCGTTTCCTTATATTTCCAAGGCCCAGTTGGCGAGTCGGCAACAGCATGTGCCACCTCCGAGTGAGTCAGCCAACTCAGGAAGGTATATTTTTTAGGCCAACGCGAATAAAACAGGTGATATTTTCCATCCTCTCCCTTGATGATGGAAGAACACCAGTTGTAGTAACCCTCTGTTTTAAACAGGTTTTCCTCGGAAAGCTTTTCCAAGCGGTCTTTAAAGAATAACTTGTCCGGGTGTGATTGGGCAAATCCTGCCACTACAAGCACCAAGCCAATTAGTAATAAATTGATCTTTTTCATTAGTAGTAATTTGAGTCGTAATTGTATTTTAAATAAAGTCACATTGCGTTCAAAAATACCACAAACGCACTCAATTTCCGACAAAAATCAGATTTCAATTTTGAAAACCTGTGCCATGGTATCCATTACCGGATAACCTTGTTCAATGAACAGTCCATCTTCCTTTAACTGCCATTGAACAGTTTCTTTTGAGCCTAAAACAGTGACCTTTTTGATATTCACATCAGCGCCCTGCGAGGCAAATGCTTTCATCAGTAGAGGTTGTTCCGAATCAGGAACTCCAAGAACCATGGCATATACCGTATTGCCTTTCGTGGTGTAGCGCAAGTCATCGGCAGAATATTTAATTTTGAGGAATTCCCGGTGATTCTTGAAATCACCCTCCGGCTCAATGGTCGGCCCTTCGCCATACGTGTGCCATGGCCGTGTTTCATAAATGGCTTCACCATATTTATCCAACCAGGCTCCCATAGTACGTAAAACTTCCTGTTGGTCTGCAGGAATCGTTCCGTCGGCTTTGGGTGAAATATTGAGCAGCAGCACACCATTTTTACTGACAATATCGATCAGCACATGAATCATATCGACTGCTGGTTTGATTTGAAGGTTCTCAGTGTAACACCAGCTCCCTTTGCTAATGGTTTCATCGGTCATCCACACCTTTTCGCCCAACTTGTTTTTGCGCGATTTTTCTAAGTCATCCACACTGACCTCCAAAGGCAAATCATCTTGTTTCCGAACGATAACCACTTCTTTGTCCAGTTTCTGGGCTTCATTCAAATAGTAAGCACAAAACTTCTGGCGATACTGTTCCGGAATCTGATCCAGCCACGAATCAAACCAAATGATATCAGGCTGATAGTTGTCAATCACTTCTTTTAGCTTGCCAAACCAAATTTCTTCAAGCCATTGCTCTTCCGGAATATTCCCATACAGGTAGTTCAGCTCATGATCATCCTCGGCTGGAGCAGTGCCTTCAAACCTTGGATAATGGCTATTCCCGTAATTTTCTTCATGGGGAACATCCGCATAACGCTGCAGGTTGCGGGCATGATGAAAAGTAGTTATGAATTTCAGTTCCTGAGCCGTCAGCGCAGTTTTCAGCTCTTTCATAATGTCTTTCTGCGGGCCTTTGTCCCCAACATTCCACGGAGTAAGATCGCTGTCCCACATCGAAAATCCATCATGGTGTTCGGCTACCGGACCGGCAAAGCGTGCCCCTGCCTGCTTAAACAAAGCGGCCCATTCGTGGGCATTAAACTGCTTTGCCTTAAACAACGGGACAAAATCATGATAGCCAAAGTCCGAAAGCGGACCATAGGTTTCCAAGTGATGCTGATATTCTTTTCGGTTCTTGAAATGCATGTGTCTGGGGTACCATTCATCGCCAAAAGCAGGAACGGAATAAACTCCCCAGTGGAAGTAAATCCCAAACTTGGCATCCTGAAACCAGGCTGGTTCTTCATTGTGCTTAGCCAAAGAGGTCCAGTCTTCGGAGTAAACTTCTGGTTTCTCTTTTACTTCAGAATGACAACTTGCCAGCAAAATAGCCAGTGCAATCAAAAAACAGGATTGTCGTTTTTTCATTTTAGTTCGTTTAGTTGGTTAATTCTATTGAACCCGCTCAATGACAATCGGGTTCAGGCGCTAAAAACGCACCAGTATTTTCAACACTTTTCCGGGAGCTTCAGCCCATTCTTTCATAGCTTGAGGAGCCTCGTCGGCTGAAACAATTTTCGAGACCAGTAGCTTCTCATCCGGATTGGCTTGTTTCAGGTATTTTATGACCGCTTCAAAGTCCGAAGGATTGGCATTGCGTGAACCCAAAATTTCCAGTTCCTTTTGCACCCACAGCTTAGTGGGAAACGCCACCTCATCGCCGGCATAACCAATACACACCACACGTCCGGCAAAGCCAATTTCCTCAATCGCCGCCTTATAAGTTATTGGATTCCCAGCCGCTTCAACAACCACTGATGGACCATTGCTATGGGTTATTTTTTCCAGTTCTGCATGAAGATCCTGAGTTCGGGAGTTGATCAAATAGTGAGCGCCCAACTTACCGGCCACTTCCAGTTTCGAATCATCAATATCCACTGCAATGACGGTAGCTCCCCGAAGATTGGCCCGAACAATGGCTCCGGTTCCAATCATGCCGCAACCAAACACCAGCACGGTATCAATATCGCTTACCCGGGCATTGTCAATGGCATGAAACCCGACCGTTAAGGGCTCAACCAGGGCAAGTTGAATGGAAGACAAGGATACATCCATCAATACTTTTTGCCAGTGTACAACCAGGTATTCGGCCATGGCACCATCGCGCTGCACGCCCAACGTTTGGTTGTATCGACAGGCATTGAAACGTTTCTTTTTACACGCCGAACACTGCCCGCAATTGGTATAAGGAACAACGGTCACGCTTTGGCCGGGTTGAAAGTTTTCCGGCACCCGGCTTCCGGCCTGCTCAATCACAGCGGCTATTTCGTGTCCGGGAATGCGGGGATAGCTAACCATCGGGTTTTTACCCAGATAGGTGCTTAAGTCGGATCCGCAAAAACCGACATAGTTCAGTTTTAATAAAACTTCATCTTCTCCAGGAACCGGCATCGGTCTCTCCACCACGTTCATTGCTCCCGGTTCTGTTATTTCAATTGCTTTCATTTCCTTTTAAATCATTAAAGTTGATATGCCTTCAAGGCATTGTGATAAAAAATCAGATTTTGCTCTTCGCTGCTTAATGTCGACACCTGCCTTTTTACCAGCTGAAGCCACTCGGAATAGTTGGTTGCCACCTGACACACCGGCCAGTCGGAACCAAACATCAAGCGAGCCGGTCCAAAGGCTTCAAGTACGGCATCGAAATAAGGCTGAAGCTGCACTTCGGTCCAATGCTCATAGTCTGCTTCGGTTACCATTCCACTAATTTTGCAGCTTACATTTTCGCGCCTGGCCAATTCTTTCAGTAAGTTTTGCCAAGGCTGTATTTCGTTTGTTTTAATCTTTGGTTTAGCAATATGGTCCACCACAAACTGCTGATCCGGATGCCGGTCAACAAAGCGAATGGTATTGGCTAATTGGTGCTCCAAAATCAGAATATCATACACCAAGCCATATTCTTTTAGTTGTGAAACGCCTTGGTTAAAAGCTTCTCCTAAAATAAACTCAGGATCGGGCTCCCCCTGCACAACATGGCGGACACCTTTCAGCCACCTGTTTCCGCGGTATTGGTCCAGAATGGTCTGAATGTTTTTATTGGCCAAAGGAAGCCAGCCAACCACTCCTTTTATAAATTCATTTTCCGAAGCCAGTTGCAGTAACCAATCCGTTTCTTCCAGACATTGCCTGGCCTGAACGGTTACCACGCCATCAACGCCGGAGTTATGAATGGTGCTTGCCAAGTCTTCCGGCAGAAAGTTTTTTCGTATGGCAGCCATTTCATCATCAATCCAATCGAATTCAACCGGATTGTAATTCCAAAAATGATGGTGAGTATCAATAATCATAGCTTAAATCATTTACAGATAGGCATAGTCCGGATCAATAATTCCTGTCTCTTTTAGTTCCTGCCAAAAAGCCTCGGGTAGCGGCGTGTTTATCACAAGCTTGTTATTCGCCATGCGTTTGGGCTTGCTGGGGTTGAGTGCCACCGCGTTGATTTCAGGAACCGACAAGGCAAATTTCAAGCAGGCATCACCGGGTTGAACCGCGTATTTCTCGCACACCGCAAAAAACTGCTTGCGCCAGGCAAACAAAGGCTGATCGGCTGGGTCATTCGGGTGCAGAATTCGATAGTCAAAATAATCGCCTCCGGTCAAAAATCCGGCATTAAAAATGGCGGAGTTAATGATTGCCACTCCATTAGCATGCAGCTGTTGCATAAAGCCGATAATCTCTTTCGGATGGTGGTAAATGGTGAACTTATTGGCCAACATCACCCAGTCAAATTTCACGTGTTCGTATAGTTCTCTGATAATCAACCAATCTTTTGCCCCCACACCAACCGCTTTCACCAGCCCTTTTTCCTTCAGCTCAAACAGCGCCCGGTAGGCTTCCAAAATATCTTTCAGCCGTTGTTCACGATCGGCACTGTCAGCAGCCGCCATCAGGTATTCATCCGGATCGTGAACCGACACGAACTCCTGCTTATAATGAGGGCCCAGCAATTCGGCTCCTTGCTGCCAGCACGCCAAAATTCCGTCGTAGCTGATTTTTTGCACCGCATCATACTTTAGGTTAGCCCAGGCTCCCGGCTCAAAAGTCGGTTCAGCCGTTTCCAGCGGCACCCGGTACCATCCCAGCTTATTGCTAATCGTGATTTGTTCCGGTTCAATCTTAAGCTTTTCCAACCCCTGCCGAATCACTTCCAGGGCCAATCCGGCCCCATACTTCCCCGCACTGTCAATCATCACTTTTCCATCGCTAACCTTAAACCATTCCTGCATCAGGTTCAGCTTTTCGGTTTCCGACAATTCGCGGTACAGGTTGCCCAGGTAACTGGTTCCATAAATAATAGTCGGGAAGTTGAGCCCGCTTTTATTCTGTTTATTTAGCATGTTAATCTATTTGCTTTGGTTGTCCGTCTATTGCCAAACACGTTTGCTGCGGATTCAACTCATAAATTCGATCCATGAGCACCCATTTTTCATCAGCTGTTGCTTCGGAAGTCGTCAGTTGAAACCGCGACACATAAGCTTCCCATTCGGCTTGACGGGGCTTTTGAGCAAGTTCTTTCATGGCTTGGTCATGGTCAAAATCAGGCACCGTATCCATAATCATAAATAAGCGGTTTTGGAAGATGTAAATTTCCATATCCAAAATGCCGACTTCTTTCATTCCCTGTGTAATTTCGGGCCACGTATTTTCCGGTTTATGAACCTCCCGGTAGGCTTCAATCAGGCTGGGATCATTTTCCAGCAGCAAAGTCTTGCAATAGCGTTTAAACTTCATCGTTTTTTCTTTTTGAATATTTAAAGTTCCGTGATTTTCAGTTCTTAATCAAAACAACCTATGTAAATATCTCTATGCAAAGCTTTGCGACAAGCTTTGCGATTCGTAAAAGATGTTTTGAAACACAAGAAGTCCTTGGGGCGATAGTACCAGAATAGGATAAAAGACTATTTTTGTGTGAGAAGGAAAAACTATGGGCAACAGGCATATTTCATTAAAAGATTTGGCCAGGGAACTAAACGTTTCTATTTCGACTGTTTCGCGTGCGCTGAAAGATCATCCCGATATCAGCACAGCAATGAAGGAGAAAGTGAAAAAGATCGCGCAGGAGCGCCGTTACAGCCCCAACCCCCTTGCCATGGGCCTTCTTAAGCAGGAAACCCGCATGATTGGCGTGATTGTCCCCGATCTGGTTACCCATTTCTATGCCTCCATTATTGCCGGAATTGAAAGTTATGCCAAAGAAAAAGGCTACTTCATTTTATTAGCCAGCTCCAATGAATCGTATGCCAAGGAAAAAGAGTCCATTGAAAATTTACTGCGTGCACGGGTGGAAGGATTCATCGTTTGCCTGAGCCAGGAAACAACAGAAACGGCTCACTTCGAGGATTTGCTTAGGCTGAATATTCCGCTGGTGTTTTTTGATCGTGTTTGCCTTAACGGACAGGTGCCTTCTGTAACTGCCGACAACACGGAAGCTGCCCAAACAATCACCCAGCATTTCTACCAGCAAAGTTGCCGAAGAATTGCTTTTATATCCGGGCCGCAACACCTTAACATTTCCAAAGAACGAATGACCGGTTACCTGGCAGGCTTGGAAGCTTCAAAATTGCCTGTCGTCCCGGAGTTGATTGAAGCATGTGACCTCAGCTCCGACTCGGCCACACAGGCCATGAAACGCTTGCTTGAGCTAAAAAACCCGCCGGACGCAGTTTTCGGAATCAATGACACCGTTGCTTTTGCCGCCATGAAAGAAATTAAGCGCCATGGCCTGCGTATTCCTGACGATATTGCACTAATTGGTTTTACCGATGAGTTTCATTCAACAGTGGTTGATCCTCCCATGACCTCCGTTACGCATCCTACTTTTGAAATGGGCAGAGCTGCGGCGAACTTATTCTTTAGTGCCAAACAAGCTAAAAAAGCACCACAGACGCTTGTTCTAAAAACCCAGTTGGTTGAGCGCGAATCCTCTCAAAAAAACAAGCTAAACTGAGCCTAACATCAGCAAACAGATTCTTCGGAACGTTACCTTTTAGTGCTTCCCTGTAGTCACAGGCATAACGAACCACCCGGAATCAAACGGTTTTTCTATTTTTGCAGTCTCATTTTGACACCCATAATTTTGACAATTCAATTTCAACATATTAATCTGCCGGTAGTAACGATCCTCGATGAAATTCAGGATAAGCTACAAACGAACAATACACTGATTGTAAACGCCCCTCCCGGAGCCGGGAAAAGTACCTTGGTGCCCCTGGCTTTGCTGCAGCAGGCAAAAGCCAGCAATCAGAAAATCATTCTGCTGGAACCTCGTCGTTTGGCCGCAAGAGGCATTGCCGAACGAATGGCTTCTTTACTCAACGAAGAAGTTGGCGAAACCATCGGATATCGCATTCGATTTGAAAACCGGATTAGTTCCAGAACCAGGATTGAGGTTGTCACCGAAGGCATTCTAACAAGAATGCTGCAATCCGACAATTCGTTGGAAGGTGTCGGCACAGTAATCTTCGATGAATTTCACGAGCGAAGTATTCATGCCGACTTGGCCCTCGCCCTTTGCCGGGAAGCACAGCAGGTTTTAAGGCCCGATTTACGAATCGTGATCATGTCGGCCACCTTGAACCTGCCTCAATTATCAAGCTTATTAAAAGCCCCGGTTGTGCAGTGTTCCGGGAAGCTATTTCCGGTTGACACGATTTACACCGGAGAAAACGACATCCGGCTCATTGCGGAGCTAACGGCTCAAACAGTGCTTCGCGCCATCAAAGAAAAAGCAGGTGACGTGCTGGTATTTTTGCCTGGCGAAGGCGAAATCAAAAAATGTGAGCGTTTGCTTCGAAGCGAACGACTAAACATAGAAGTTCACCCGCTTTATGGAGCACTTCCAAAGCAAAAGCAACTGGCCGCAATCTTTCCAAGTCCGCAAGGCAAACGCAAAGTGATTTTGGCCACTTCAATTGCTGAAACCAGCCTCACGATTGAAGGCGTGCAGGTGGTTGTTGATTCGGGCTATGCGCGTATGTCCCGCTTCAACCCCCGAACCGGGTTATCACATCTTGAAACCGTTCAGGTCCCCAAAGATTCGGCCGATCAGCGAGCCGGACGAGCCGGCAGGCTAGGCCCTGGCAGCTGCTACCGCATGTGGACCAAAGCCACCCACGAACAACTTGCAGAACAACGTACACCGGAGATCCTGGAAGCGGATTTAGCCAGTCTGGTTCTGGATTTGGCCCAATGGGGAGTTACCAAACCGGAGCAACTCTGCTGGCTCAATGAACCGCCTCGTGGAACCTTTAAACAAGCCTCGGAATTATTGCATGAGCTGGAAGCTCTCGAGGATGGAAAGATCACTGCTCTGGGCAAGCAATTGCACCGTCTCCCCTGTCATCCTCGTATTGCTCATATGCTAATTATGGCACAGGATGACGGCCATGTTTCGCTGGCGACGGACCTGGCTGCTATTCTGGAAGAACGGGATCCGCTAGGCCGGGAAGCAGGTATTGACATTAACCTTCGCATTGAAGCTCTGCGCAAGCAACGCTCCTCTCAACGCATCAGTAAAAAGATGAAACGGATTGAGAAAGTTGCGGAGTCGTACCGAAACATTATCGGTTGCGAACCAAGTAACGAAATGGTCAATCCCTACGAAACAGGGCTGTTGCTAGTTTATGCCTACCCCGAACGTATTGCATTTGCTCGTCCCGGAAACAATGCGCAGTTTCAGTTATCCAACGGCAACATTGCCATGGCTGGCCATAAAGATGAGCTTGCCCACGAAGCCTGGTTAGCTGTTGCCCATTTGAACGCGCGGGAAGGCATGGGGTCGATCTTTCTGGCATCTCCCCTCAATCCAACAGATTTAGCCCCTTTGGTGAAAGAGCGGGAAGTGATTGCCTGGGACAGCAAGAAAGGAGGATTGATTGCAACAAAAGAACTCCGAATTGGGGGCATTGTTTTACAATCAAAACCACTCCCAAATCCAGATAGCGATCAAGTCTTAACGGTCCTTACAGAAGCCATTTCCAAAGAAGGTAAACACCTGTTAAAATTTAATGAACGCGTTACCCAATGGCAAAACCGGGTGATGAGTTTGCGACACTGGAATCCGGAAGCGCAATGGCCGGATTTTTCAACTGAAAATTTGCTACAAACCAATCCGAATTGGTTAACGCCTTACCTTCAAAATATACGCAAGACAGAAGATCTAAAAAAGATTGATCTCGAAAGTGCCTTGCATTATCATTTAAGCCAAGAGCAACAACAAATGCTTGATAAATTAGCTCCACAAAAACTGCAAGTTCCCAGTGGCTCAACAATCAAGCTGTCTTACCAGTCTAATGGCGAAGCCCCCGTGCTGGCGGTGCGCTTACAGGAAGTATTTGGCATGGAGGATACTCCCAAAGTCAACAACGGGCAAGTCAATGTTTTAATGCACCTGCTTTCCCCGGGATTTAAACCGGTGCAGATTACTTCAGACCTAAGAAGCTTCTGGAACAATGCCTATTTCGAAGTAAAGAAAGAACTTAAACGGCGTTATCCAAAACATGCCTGGCCTGATGATCCCTGGACCGCCGAGGCGCTGCGAGGCGTAAAACGGAGGCAATCGTGACAGGTACAGGAACAGGCAAAGGCGAAGGCACAGGAAAAGGAAAAGAGCGAAGAGGAAAACTACAGCCCCAAAATCTAACGATCGATCATCATGACTAACAATATAAAAATAGTTGCCCCCGGGAAAAACGGACAATTAATTGGAGAAAAGGGAGAATTGGTCACTCCTCCTGCTGGCTGGAGCTTCCTACCAGCGGGCGATGCAGGAGTTACCCGAAAGGTAACAGCACAAGGAAATTATTGGCGTGTTCAGTATAAAAAAGGACGAAAGACCATCTCCAAAGGAGTTTGGGCTCCAGCTGACACGATTGCAATAGCCAAACAGCAGGTTGCCGCCGTAAGAAGCACGGAAGGTTACCAAAAGAAAAGAGCTGCAGATATCCAGCGACGGGTAAAAAAGCAACAGTTGTATGAAGGTGAGTTTTTACAGGCGGTTGTGAACTACTTGAACTTTCATGCGTCTTATGCAACACTTGCCCGGCAAATGGCTCAGGCAATTACCCAACATGCCATCCCGGTGGGAAGTGGCACCGTTGCGCGCACGCAGCTTATTCCTTTGGAAGAAAGAGCGGCCAAAGCAGTTATCGCCTGGATGCGCCACCAAACCACCGCCTACGACAACCTAAAAATAGCGCGTATCAAAGGCGAACGAAGAGCTGTCCGTCGGCAATTAGCCCAGCAATCCGTCCAGCTGCTAAGTCAATACCGAAAGGGCGAAGCAATTCTCCCCAATTGTCCGCTCATGAAAGCCATTCAGAAACAAACAAAATTGAATCATCATGAATAAATTATGCCCATGTGGCTCACAGCAAATGGCAGCTGACTGCTGCTTAGCTATCATTTCAGGAAAACGTCAGGCAGCCACCGCTCAGGAACTGATGCGATCCCGCTACGTTGCATTTACCCAAGCAGACGGAGCCTATCTCATGCGAAGCCACCACCCCAAAACCAGGCCGGTAAAAGAACAAAAAGCCATTGATAACTGGGCCAAATCCGTTCAATGGATGGGCTTACAAATTCTAAACACCCAAGGAGGCCAAGCCGCCGATTCATGCGGCTATGTGGAATTTAAAGCACTCTACCTCGAAAACGGGCAACTGCAACAGATCCACGAGAACTCCTTTTTCAAAAAAGAACAAGGCCAGTGGCTTTATTATTCCGGAGTACATAAGGGGTAAGTGCTACTTCCTTCAACTAGTGGGAATAGCCTACAATTCATAAAACTCGCAAAACCAGCAGAATTAAAGCAACACAGAGTAAAAAGAATCAACTAATTCCTCTTGATTAAAAAAATGATTTTATTTCCCTATGTTTCAGTAAAAGAAGTCAGTTAAATCACGATCAGAACAATTCAAGACGTAAGCAATCCTTCTCTGGCATGCCGGCTGTCTTTCAGTTCGTTTAATCATCAATCTTAACTTCCTGAATCGTTGTGGAATGAAAAAAAGAGGGAAGCAATGCCTCCCTCCCTTAAATACTGTATATAAAATCTATGAAAATTAATAGTTCGGGTTTTGTGTTATTGCAGGAGTAGCATCGATAACACTTTGAGGAATAGGCCATAGATAGTGCTTATTCGCCTGAAAAACTCTTGTTTCAACCTCAATACGGTCATCGGTGAGTGTCAAAGCTCCATTGGCCGGATCTACTGTTCCCAAACGGGCGCCATACACTGTTGCATCCATTACCTCCTCGCCAATTTTCCAGCGGCAGATATCAAACCAACGTAATCCTTCCATGGCTAATTCAACACGACGTTCACGACGAATCAATTCACGCAATGTTGTCTGATTATTGTATACTGCACGGTCTACAGAAGGCATTCCGGCACGGTTCCGAATTTCATCGATCGCATCATAAACGGAATCGTCAATACTGTTGGTTTCAATTTTTGATTCCGCATACATCAACAAAATCTCGGCATAGCGAATAACGATTGCATTCATTCCTGAATCCCAAATATCCGGAAAATCACTTAAATCGTCAACATATTTCCGCGGATTGTACCCAGTTTTTGAGCGCCCATAAGGCGCATAATAATCCCCATTAGGGTCATTTACATCAATCGGGTTAAAATAGGCTCCTTCGTACAATCCACCGGGATAAACGATGCTGGCTTCCAATCGTGGATCGCGATTTTTATACGGCTCATCGGCATTATAAACCGAAGACTCTGCAATTGTTTTTCCATCAACACATTCATAACTATCAACCAACGATTGTGTTGGATTAACCGAGCACCAACCACCTGAAGAGTTCGGGGGCAAAACACCCAAGACCCATGTTGTTCCAATACCTTCATTGTATTGCACATCAAGAATCACTTCACTATTATCCTGGTTCGACAGTTTAAAAATGTTCTTGTATTCAGGCACTAATGAATAGCCCAGATCCATGATCTGCTGACAAGTAGCAGCACATTCGACATATTTTCCTTCAAAAATTTCCATTCTTGCTTTTACCGATAAGGCGGCTCCTTTCGTAATGCGACCAACATCAGGCCCGGAATAAGAAGCAGGAAGATCAGCCGCCGCCGCAGTCAATTCATCTAAAACAAATTTAACAACATCGGCTTTAGGGTTGCGAGGAACGTTGGCCTCTGATGGATTAAGCACTTGAGTTACCAAAGGCACATCACCATAAATTGTTACTTTAACAAAATAATCCCAGGCACGTAAAAAACGCACCTCTGCTGTTAAGCGTTTCCGCAGGCTTTCATCCATCTCTGGACGAGAAATATTTTCAAGGAAACTATTGCAGCGGGTAATCGTGCTGAACCCCATGAAGCTCTGTCCGGCATCGCTAGGAGTTGCATTTCCGCTTGCTTGTACCTGGAATCCCTCCCAGGGGAATGGATTATAGCAATTGTCTGATGCACAATCCATGTAAATTACGTAATACATATCCCACCAGTCGGAATAGCACCCATTGGCCGCAGCAATGGCATCTTTTTCATTATTCCAGAACGATTCATTGGAAATCTGGTCTAATGGATTTTTGTCCATAAAGTCCTGCTCACATGAAAAAAGGAACAGCAGGGCAATTAATAATAAACTATATCTTTTCATAATCCTGAATTTTTAAAATGTTACACTTAAGCCAATCGTATTGGTTTTCACCTGTGGGTAATAAGCCCTGGCACCAGCAGGAGCTTCTGGATCTACGCCTTTACGAAGACCGGTAAAAGTCAGTAAGTTTTGGCCACTGTAGTAAATTCTCACTCTCGACAATCCGGCAGAATTCGTCATCATTTTAGGCAAAGTATAGCCAAACTGCAGGTTCTTCAATCGTAAATAAGAACCATCAACAACCCAAAAAGATGAAGGATAGCTACTGGATGAATTAACATTCCATGAAGAAAGAGGTCGGGGGAAATTCCCGTCTGGATTGGTATCCTTGTCGTAAGAATCACGGAAAACAACAGTAGGTTTATCCGTAAAGCCAGTCAATTTACCTACAAACTCATTCTGGACATAACTCTTCACTTGGGCTGCCCCCTGGAACAGAAGTTGAAGATCCAAGCCTTTCCAAGAGGCAGACAAGGTGGTTCCAAAGGTCCAAGCAGGCATCCAGCTACCTAAAAATTCACGGTCTTCAGCATTAATTTTACCATCGTTGTTTACGTCTTTATATTTAATATCGCCCAAAGCAGCCTGTCCGCGATTGATGACAGCACTATTGTCCAAATCTTCCTGTGTTCTGAATAAGCCTTCAGCAATATAGCCACCAAAGGAGTTAATCGGATAGCCCTCTTGCAAGAAACTATAACCATCCCATATCCGAGCACCATCATTACGAAGGTCAGTAATTTCATTCTTATTATAAGCTGCATTAGCCAGAATATGGAAGTCCCAGTCTCCTTTTTTCAGTTTGTAGCCTAACTGAAACTCAACCCCTTTGTTAGTCACCTCACCCGCATTTTGATAAGGATCAGTTAATCCTGTAGGTGAGGGAACGGGTAATTTCAATAATACATCAGAAGTAATTCGGTTGTAAACGTCGGTAGAAAAAGTTAATTTATTAGAGAAAAGGCCTAAGTCAACACCAATATTGGTGGTGGTTGATTCTTCCCATTTAATGTCCGTATTCACACCATCTTTTAGGGCAACTCCGGAGACAACAGCACCTCCTAATCGGTAATCAGCAGCTGACAATACCGATTGGTAAGGATAATTCCCAATGGATTGATTTCCAAGAATACCCCAACCAGCTCTAATTTTTAAGTCCGACACCACATCTTTTACGTTTTCCATAAATGGCTCGTTAATCGCACGCCATGCTCCGGAAAATGAAGGAAAAGTACCCCAACGATTATCTTTCGAGATGCGGGAACTACCATCTTGACGTACATTCGCCTCTAATAAATATTTATCATTGAAGTTGTATGAAATACGTCCAAAATATGATCTTAAAGAATACTCGTAAGCCGAACCTTCGGCTACCTGACCATCAGCAGACCCAGCGTTAACCTCCCACAGTTCATTATTCAAAAAAGACTTCCGGTAGGAACTGTTCCAATCGGTACGTGAGCTTTCCTGCGAAAAACCTCCCAAAGCCTGAATTGTATGTTTTCCAAACGTCTTTTCATAAGTCACCAAAGTTTGCAAACTAACAGTTTGGTAGTCTGCCCGAATGTCTTTTTGACTGTTTGGCCCCTGGTAAAGCGTTGGCTCACCCGTTTTCCAATTATAGAACTGAATGTCTTTAATGAATTTTTCATCCGAAGTACCAGTGTATTCATAACCCAGGATTTCCTTAATTTTTAATCCTTTGATGGGCTCATAACTTATATTTCCGATACCGCGTGTCTTCCGGTATTTCTCTTCCCGTATAGCACCCAGATCCATCCATGCCAAGGGGTTACCATCGGCAATATAACCATAATCTCCGGTTGAGTATTTGTAAGGGACGAAAGGCGCAATTCGGTTAATTTGCCGAAATATCTGGTACATATCGCCCGTGTATGGGTTTGTTGGTTCAGTCGTATTTCCCTGAGTAAACGACATGTTAAAGTTAACCTCAAATTTATTGATTGTTGTGGTTATGTTTGCCCGTCCGTTGTAACGCTTAAATCCCGCATTATCGATAATTCCTCCTTGATCCAGGTAACCTAATGAAATCAAATAAGTGGTGTTGTCGCTACCTCCACTGATTTGCGCACGGTGACTTTGCTGAAAACCACTTTTCTTATAAAATAAGCCAGCCCAATCGGTGTTCGGATAATTGTCGGGATCACTACCATTCTTGAATTTTTCAATTTCAGCCTCGGTATAAGCAGGCGATTTATTTTCATTAACCAAAGCTTTGTTATACAGCTCGGCATATTCCCAGGAAGGAAGATGTTCAAGAAGTTGTGTTGGTTGTTGCCAGCCAATGTAACCTTCGTATTTCAAGGTTGTTTCTTTGCTATTCCCTTTTTTAGTTGTCACCAAAATCACCCCATTCGAGGCACGTGACCCATAGATTGCTGCTGATGCCGCATCTTTCAAAATAGAAATGGATGCAATATCGCTGGGATCGATGTCATTGATATTTCCAACAACCATTCCATCCACAACATACATGGGGTTCGAATTATTAAGAGTTCCGATACCACGAATTCGGATACCACCAGCATCTTTACCCGGCTGACCGCTGGTTTGAGTAACCGTAGCACCTGGCATTAGTCCTTGTAAGGCTGAGGAAACATTGGTAACAGGTCGGTTCTCCAAGGCATCGGCATTAACTGCAGAAACCGATCCGGTCAGGTTTACTTTCTTCTGGGTACCGTAACCAATCGCCACAACTTCCTCAATGCCAATCGCATCCTCAGCCAGGGCAATATCGATCTGGTTTTTCCCGGCCACTTCTACTTCCTGTGACTTCATTCCAACAAACGAGAAAACCAAGGTAGCTCCGGCAGGCACTTCAGTAAGAGTGTAAAGACCATCAAAGTCAGTAACAATACCAATGGTTGTTCCTTTTACCAAAACTGTAACACCGGGTAAGGGCTGCCCCAAGGCGTCGGTTACTTTTCCAGAGATTGTTTTCTGCTGCTGGAGGTTCGAGCTTGTACTTCCCGGAGTTAAAACAATATGCCGGTCGTTTACAATTACTTGAACATTTTTATCTTCGAATAGCTTATTCAGAATGACATCCAGTTTCTCATTGGTGAAAGAAGCATCCACTTTTTCCTGAACATCAATCAACTCACTATTATACAGAAAATACATTCCGCTCTGATTTTCTATTTCCATCAGAACGTCTTTTATAGTCACATTACTTTTATTCAGCGACAATCTGGTTGACTGCGAATAACTCATGCCTGCAACAACCTGCAAGCTGGTAAAGAGAATTAAAAAAGCTGCATTTCGCATAATTGTAAGAATTTTCCGGTGTGCATTAAAAAATACACCCAAGGGTTTCGTCATTTTTTTCATAAATTTATCCTGTTAATTATTATTAAATAATTTACCCCTGTCGGGTAAATTTTGAAGGGAAGTGTTCGCTGCACTTCCTTTCTTTGTTTTGGGTTTTGTCATAGGCAACGCCTTTATCTTTTGGTTATAATTATTTTAGATTTAGTGACGGTTTTTGCTTCTGGTTTGTATTCAGCCTGTTTATATTCAATGTTAATTGGAGAGGATAATTCCAGGAGGTCGATTACATGCTGCAGTGATTCGTTTTCGAAGGTGGTGGAGAAACGATATGCCTGCAAGTTCTTATCCTGAATAATCACTTCCACACCATACCAACGTTCCAGTTTTGCAGCAAGTTCATCAATCGAACTTTCATCAAAAACCAGCTTATTTTTATGCCATGCAATGTATTTATCAACATGTACATCGGTAATCTTTAACTCGCCAGAACGTTTATTCACCACCACCCGGTTGTTCGGCTTCATCAAGTATTCGCTAGCGATGTTATTGTACTCACTTTCGAGCCGAACGGCTCCTTCTTTCAGCACCACTTCCACAACCTTGTCTTCTTCATAAGACCGAAAGTTAAAGCTGGTTCCCAGAACAGTTACCTTTGCTTCATCCGAAGTAATAACAAACGGTTTTTCCTTGTTTGGGGTAACCTCAAAATAAGCCTCGCCCATCAGTTCTACTTCCCTTTTTTGACCGATGAAAGGAACCGGAAACTTAATGGTACTTTCGGCATTTAACCAAGCATAGGTACCATCAGGCAACTCTACTTTTGTGCGGCAGCCAATGGGGCTGGTCACTTCCTGATGAGCAATTAGCGTACTTTTTATCTCAGGGATTTTTACAAACAAGCTCCACATGGAAACCAACAGGACGGGGAAAAATAATACAGCAGCGATCCGCTGAAGTTGACGAAAAATTAAACGAGAAGTTTTAGGTTGATTTATTCTACCAGAAACATTTCTCCAGGCAGTTGTTACATCAACTTCGTTAATTTGATTGATGATTTTTCCAGCTTCGACAAGCTGCTGCTCTTCGGTTAATGATTCTCTGCTTCTTATGAAATCAGCTATTCTGGCATTGTCGGTATCTTTTATATGCATCTGGCACCAATAGATTAGAAATTAGTTCTGTAAGAATGCAACGCTTTTGTTCTTTCTTACACTAACAATACAATTGCCACAGCAACTACACGTATGCAGATTTCAAAAAAAATTAAGAAAAGGATAAAAAAGATTAAAGATTAATGAATCCCCAAAGAGCCAGGAGTCCAATATATTCTTTCAGTTCAACCTTAAGGATCTTTAAGGCCTTGCTAATTTGAGTTTCAACGGTTCGCTTTGAAATGTTTAACTGCAATGCAATTTCATCATTCTTCAAGCCATTAATCCGGCTCAAAATAAAAACCTCGCGACATCGATCAGGCAACTTATCGATAGCCTTTTGTATTTTATCCTGCAATTCGGAGGCTATATATAAATCCGGGTCGTACAGCAAATGATCATCGGATAACAGCTGAATATTGCGCAGATATCGCTCTTCTACTTTTAAACGCTTCAATACATTGAGGCTACTGTTTTTTACAGAAGAGAACAAATAGGATTTTAAAGAATCAGAAGGTTGCAGGGAGGTGTGTTTCTCCCAAAAGCGAACAAAAAAGTCTTGTACAATTTCTTCAGCCTTTTCGGCATCAGTAACAAACTGACGAGCATAAACCGCTAATCCGGGATAATAAAACCGAAAAAGCTTTTCAAAAGCGAGCTGATCACCCTGAATGAGTTTATCAATCAATACGCCTTCTTCTACTCCATCAATAATTTGCATTGGCACAAAAATAAAAGAAATGAGCTTATCTATACTATTGACATGTTATCTATTTATTGTTTTTATTACCTATCCTACTTCTACCCCAACCTGCAATGCCATTCAAACAGAGAATAAACTTACTCCCGCCGCAACGAATCAACATAAACCTGGTTGTATCTGTCCAATGTATGTTGTTTCCAACGGGGTGTGTTTGTCAAAGAGGTTCTGCTAACTCGTTTTCCCATGCGTGAAACTCGGTTTTGAAGGCATTTCTTTACCCGGTGAAACACCGGACTTACATCCTGAAACCAGAATTGAAAAAGAAGCTAAGGCCAAAACCACTTTATCTGAAAGCATAAGCGCTATTTTTTTAAATCCTTTATTGAAATAACCTGTTATACAAGGTTGTTTAATGCAATAATAAGAACGGAACCAATCAACAAAACAATTCCAAAATTGAGCGTTTTACGGGCTTTATGAGGAGCTCCTATCCATTCTCCCCGGAATATTCCCCAGAGGTTGCCAATGACAATGGATAATGATACCAAAAGCGGCCATCCAACAACCAAGCCTAAATCGCCCAAAACAACAGCGCCATAGCCATAAGCATAGAAACTTCCAATCCACATAGCTGACATGCCCAGGATCAGTCCCCAATTCATCGTTTTATGCTCATTAATAAATGCTTTCAATTCTTTTCCTTTTATAAGAACAAACAAGCAATATCCCATATTCACCAGAGATCCTGCTGTAAAAAACAAAGACCAAATTACATTTCCAGCCATCGCCTGTCCTACGCCATGTTCGACAGCAATTCGGGTAATATCCTGACTAAAAGCAGCTCCCAAATTGGGTAAACACGAAGTAAAACCAGAGATAACAGCCAGAATCAAGCCCGTGGTTGTATAATTCGAGAGTTTCGAACTTTTATCTTTTTGAGAGGAAGCCCTCGCACAATAGTAGATTCCAACAACCGAAACCAAAGCCCCAAAAAGAATTAACAGTCCTTTGAGCTCCAAAAAAATTGAGGATGAAAAAAATAAGGCCGGAACTAAAGTCCCTGTAATGGCATTAATGCCCATAATAATGGGATAGCCAAGTGCCATTCCCAACATATCCATTGCCTTGCCAAAAAGGATAGCTCCAATACCCCATAATAAACCAAATACGGCCACCAGCAACAGTAGTTGAACCGGAACAGCCGCAATAATAGAAGTAATACCATTGATAGTTAGCAGGGCAATTCCCCAATTAACCAACAACATAGCCAATAACGAAAAAGCAAACCAGCTATGTGCCCATTGCCATTTTTTGGTATAAGTCATTGGTAAGAAAAATGATCCTTGCAACACGCCTGCAAGAACAACAATGAGTAATCCGGAAAAGAAATTCATTTTATTTAGTTAGGTTATGTTCTATTAATATACTAAAGATAGAGAGTTGATTCTCTGTTTAAATGGACTATTTTTTCATTTTATGAACTAAATTATCAAAAAAGAATATGTATTCTATTCCTTAACAATATTGTTTCGATTCCCATTCATGAGATGCTGACTACTGAATCAGAAAGATTGCTGCACTCCTTTCGCAATGACGTAAAGTGATAACGGTAAGTAGAAACTACCGATAGACTCCTGCGGGTAGTCCTTGCACATCAAGGGCAATTTGAAAAAGCGAGCCGCTTAAAGGGTATGCTTGCAATTGCTTTTCAGACAAGCCTTCTTTAGCTGTTGAGATAAACAAGGTGTTAAGATCAGCTCCACCAAAAGCGCAGGAAGTTACATGAGGGGCGGGAACATCGATTACCCGCAGTTGTTCCCCCGTATTTGGATTCCACTGAATAACGGCATGACCGCCCCAATGGGCAACCCACAACATTCCCTCCGAATCAATGGTCATACCATCCGGAGCTCCAAGCTCAGCCGGTACATTTATGGCAATCCTACGATTAGACAATTCTCCGGTCGCCTGCGTGAAGTCGTAGGCAAAAATGCACTGTTCAGCGGTGTCAATGAAATACATCGTTTGTCCATCAGAAGCCCAAACAATTCCATTGGAAATCGTTACTTCTGCTTGTTTCACAGTCAAAACCTGCCCATCAAAAACATAGAGATTTCCAGCTCCTTTCACAACTTTCTTGTTCATTGTTCCCACCCAAAAACGACCGGCCGGATCGCATTTCCCATCGTTAAACCGATTCCCTTGCAATTCGTTCGGATAGTTGATCAATTGATGCAAAACACCGTTCGCTGCCATTCCATAAATACCCGTTTCCAATGCCAGCAAAACAGTATACTCGCCAGCGGCAGGAACGACAGTACCAATCATACTTCCCGTTGGGTACGTTTTATTTTCCTTCTTTACCGGATCGTAGCGATGAAGTTTTTCTCCGGTAATATCCACCCAATACAATACCTTTTCAAAGGGGTGCCACACCGTGCCTTCTCCTAAAATTGCCACTGGCGTATTTTCAACAAGCTCGACTTTTTGTCCCATAAGTAAATTCGTAATCAACAATGTTGAGAGTAATAACGAAAGTTTCATAAATGCCGGATGTTACACTTTCAGATGTTCGGATATCCAAACAACCTGATACTTGGAACCTGAAACTCATAAGCTGGATTCCCAAGGTCTATCTCCATCCGCAATTCAGAAATAATAAGTCATCAATTCTAACTATCCTGCATTAACGCCGACCGGCCTCCATCCAAAAGATAGGTTGTACCCGTTGCGAAAGCAGCAAAGTCACTTGCCAGAAAAGCACACCATGCTCCAACTTCTTCTGGGGTACCAAGTTTTCCCGCCGGATGCAAATCAATTGTTCGTTGACGTTCAGCGGCTGCGTCCGGGAACGAGTTAAACCATTTATCGTTTCCGGGAGTATCGATAAATCCAGGAGCTATTCCCACAACCCGAACAGAGGGTCCCCATTCAATTGCCATGGCACGAACCAAACCAGTAAGTGCCGTTTTGGTCACATTGTATGGAAAACAACCAGGAATTGACGAGTAAGCATGATTGGAAGTCATAACGACAAAAACTCCTGAAGAACTTGCTTCTAAATGTTTCCGGCTTGCTTTTGCCAAGCGCCAATGCGAAGCCAGGTTTAGTTCATGATTATAAGTCCAATCTTCTTCGGAGCACTGCGAAGCTCCTTTAAATACGTTTACCCCGGCATTGGAAACCACTAGATCGATCTGCTTAAATTCACGGGCAACACTTTCAACAAAAGAGGCAATCTGCTCTTTTGAGGTGACATCAACCGCTTGGTAAAAAGCTTTCCTCCCAAAAGCTTCAACACTCTTGATAAAATCTTTGACACTATCCTGATCTTCAGATGTCCTTGCACAACCAGCCACATGACAGCCAGCTTCAGCCAGCACTTTTGCGACTCCTGCACCAATACCACTGGAAACACCTGTTACAATAGCTCCTTTATCGGTTAGATTAATCCCTAACATTTTTATTGGTTTTATCTGTTTATATTTTTAAAAGACACTTTTGTTAGAGCCAAGACAATAGATTCTTGGACAACTTCGAACTAACTTAAGGCTTAAAAACTCTGTCAATATACTTTAGTCACTTCGTACTTTCCTATTCCTAAATATAAAAACCTTTTTTAGCGATACGGATACCCGGATGCTTCTCCATTTCTTGCTCAACCAAATCGACACCTAAACCCGGCCGGTCAGATAATACCAGATAACCTTGATCGACCTCAATGGCATGATCAATTACTTCATCTCGCCAAGGGACATCGCAATAAATATACTCCTGCCGGAAGAAATTGGGAACAGCCGCACAAACATGAGCACTTGCCAATGTTGACAGGGGCCCATTGGGGTTATGCGGTGCCAACAACACATTGTAGGTTTCGGCCATGGTAGCCATACGCTTCATTTCCGAAGGGCCACCACAACGGGTAATATCCGGCATAATAACATCCACCACCTGCTTCTCCAGCAGATCCCGAATTCCGTGACGTGTATAATGACGCTCTCCAACACAAATCGACACTTTAGGGTCGATGCGTTCACGTAAAGCTTTTAAGGTATTTGCATTTTCAGGTCCCGCAGGTTCTTCGTACCAGGTAATGTTCAACTGAGCCAATCGTTCAGCCATCGTTACTGCTGTTTTGAAATTAAGCATTGCATGCGTTTCGATCATCAGGTCAGCATCGGGTCCAATCGCTTCGCGAACAGCTTTGCTCACCTCAAAAGCTCGATTTTGTTGCTCTTGACTCAAGCCCAAGTCCGTATTTAGGTCTTCACCATACAAATAGTTGACATGCGCAAAAGGATCAAATTTAACGCCCTTAAAGCCAGAGTCCATAACCTTTCGAGCCTGCATCGCATAGTCCTCAGCATTGTGTCCGCCACCTGTAAACCAGTAGTTGGCGTACAGCCTGATTTTTGTACGAAACGCCCCTCCCAGCAACTCATACATCGGGACTCCCAGTTTCTTTGCTTTCAAATCGAGCAAGGCCATGTCAATACCCGAAATAGCACACATACTTGCACCAAAAGGACCAACCCAATTCAAATCGCGATATAATTTGGTCCAGATAAAGTCAGTCCGCATCGGATCCAAGCCGATAATACGTTTTCCTGCTTCAACTGCAGCAGCTTCGATCATTTGACTTCCGGGCCAGTTTGTCGCTTCGCCAACCCCAGTAATTCCTTCGTCGGTATAAATTTTCAATAAAGTCCAGTTGTACTTTACACCTTCAACCAACCATACTTTAACATCTGTAATCTTCATTCATTCTATCGTTAGCGCCATGATCTTAAAATCCGTCAATCATGGCTATTTCTTATTTATACATTGCCTTACATGATTCCGTATTTGTCCCAAGCTTCAACAGCACTCATCCCTTCCTGAATGGCTTTTAATACCGTTTTCTCCCCTCGAGCCTTTTCCAAAGAGCGCGCAAATACTTCCTTCTCAACCGACTGAGGGACTACACAAACGCCATCAATATCACCAACAATAATATCACCTGGATTGATACGAACCCCGTTCATTTCGATAGACACCCGAAAGTCAATCACTTTACCACGAGGAGCCTGATCCTGAGAATAGGGTCCATAAGAAAACACCGGTAAATCAACATCATAAATCCCCTTGGTATCGCGCGAATAGCCATTGACAACAGCTCCAGTGCCACCACACATTTTGATGCGGGTAAGCATCAGTTCGCCAACTAAAGCATAGGCAGGTGAAGAACCAGAGCAGATATAAACCTCGCCCGGCTTGATATCATCCAAGGCTTCCAACATCAAGCCAAATGGTTTATCCATTAAGGGGTTTTGTGATCCGGGGCTCAATTCTTCAAAACAGTCAGCTTCCAAAACAGTCATCGCCCGTCCAACCAGCAACATCTCCTCTTTCAGCGGTCTGATTTGAGGAGGTAAAAACTGATGCTGAAGTCCCATTTTATCCATAATATCGCCAACTACAGCGGTATAGAGTTCCTTACGGATAAAACCGAAAAGCTCTTTGTCGTCTTTCCAATCGTTTGCAGTCATCTTATTTATTCGTTAGTAATTAATAGTTTTATTTGTCCTCTTAGCTTCTGGCCTCTGGTTAACGGAATATCGTACAAAGCTGCATGAGAACTAAATCCCCGCAGAAACCGTTCTGACCCCGGATTATCGTACCCCGCCACCAGCCAATGAATGTTGCCATTCTCAAGCCAACTACGTACATGCTGGCTACCGTCCGATTTTAGCTGAATGGTACTTGCACCTTTAGCAGCTAAGGCAGCTTGAAATACATTGCGCTTGGTTGAGCGGAAATCGTTACTTCCATAGCGTGTTTGATCCTGATGATAAGCCCAGGAAGGCTTTTTCGAAGGGCCTGCTAATCCACAGCGCTCATCGTTGTAAAAAAGTTTCGCTTCACCTTTCAGCCGTCCAATATGATCTTCGGGGTAAACGGTCCACAGTCCTTTTTTCTCCCAACTCAGGGTATTGAATGTTTCAGGCAATGAAAATGCCACACCCCATTGACGGAAATTCTCATTTTTCAGCATGCTGTAATCGTACGAAACAGCTATGGAGCCATTAGCCTGAACAGAGATCTCCATCGTTCCTGTTGCCTCATCGTATCCTTCAGTCAGAACAATTTTAAGCTGCTTCTCTCCTTCTTCTACGTCCACAGAATGAATGCTACGATTTGATGCAGCGGGTGAATACAGCGTATAATCCGGTGTTTCCTTGGTCATCTGTGTATCGCCTTTATTATTGGCAGAAACCAGCATTAATATTGGCCAATCATTTAACACATCGTGTCCTTTTGAGTCTGAAATACGGAATCCTTCAGGGCCAAACTCAACCTTTAACTTTTTACTTTCAGCAATTTTTTGTTTTCCCTTTCGGCTCCACTGAAAACGATCCTCATTTGTTTTAGCAATCTCCATTTCAGGCATCGAAAAATCAAAAGCATATTCATCAACGGCCACTTTACTGTCTTTGTAAACAGTCAACCTCAATTTCCCTAGTTCCTTGTATGTGAAAGGAAGCGTTGCTTCGACTGATCCGCCAGGCTTTGCCTCAACTCGTAGTTGTCCTTTGGCTTGATTATTACTCCAAGTAATCCGGCATTCATCCAAATTTGAAAAGAAATAGCGATTCTCCAATGTAAGCTTCACGGGCTCATCATTCAGTCCACTTTCAAGTTTGATTTTTACCGGTGAATAGATTTTCTTCATATGCCAATATTCCGGTTTTGGCCTTCTCCAGCCATCGACAGGCCCCCAGGTTCCGTAGCCAACAGCATGTCCTGATGGTAAAAAGAAGGTATCATCAATACCAGCCCATAGTGCGCCACCCAGCACGCCTTTTGCAGCATACATTTTCTCCCACATGTGATACAAAATATCTCCCCAGAAATCGCGAATTCCAGGGTCGGTCATCAGCTCAAATCGGTTGTAGGCATTCAAGTGTACGTATTCATCAAAAGTAATTGGACGCTTGTGGTTGCGATATTTATCGGGACCTCCAGGCCCTGGATAGTGATGATTGGCAAGCTCCAGATATCCGCCATCTCCATCAGGTCCGTATTGACTAAAAATACGAGGTCGTGAAGGATCAGCAGCCTTTACTAAGTCAGCGGCTTCTTTAAAAAGTTCATCAAAATCATACGACTCATTCGCAATTGACCAATGCAAAACCGATGGATGCGACTTATTCAATTCAACCATTTCGAGGATGGGCTGCACGATGGCTTCAAAGTAATTTGAATTATTTACCGGCTTTTTGCCAGCCCAGCAAAATGGGCCTTCCACCTCAACAAACATTCCCAGCTCATCGCATGCATCCAACAATTTTTGATTTGGAGGGTAGTGCGAAGTACGGATGTAATTGACATTTCCTTCTCTAAACAGTTTAACATCCTCAAACCACTGGTTTCCATTCAACGAACGTCCCCGCAAAGGATCAACTTCGTGCCGACAGACACCGCGTAATTTTATCGGATGGTTGTTTACAAAAACCTGGTTCTCGCGAACTTCAATTTGTCGAAAACCAAATCGTCGTGACACTTTTGTTTGTTCTACGCCATCCACAAACAGTGAACAATGCAGCACATAAAGGTTGGGATGTTCCGGATCCCATTTCTGCGGTTTTCGAACATTCACGCTTGTTTCAATCTTTTTTGTTCCTGCTTCCAGCGAAACAGACAGTTGCTTGTCGCCTTCAAAAGCAACGTGGTTTCCAGACAGATCGGTAAGTTCAAACTTTAGAACGGCATCTTTACTTCTGTTGCTTTCATTAGACAACAAAAGCTGGGTTTGAAGAAGAGCATCTTCGTATGTCTCATCAAATGTTGTCCGGACATGCAAGGATGCTACATTCACTTCGGGAAGGGCCATCAAATAAATTGGACGGGAAATACCTCCCAAGGGATGAACCGCATACTTTGAACCAGAGGACAGGCTATCGGCCACACTTTCGCTACGAACAGCCAACGCAATTGTATTATTTCCTTTTTTTACCGCATCGGTAACATCCAACTCAAAAGGGGTAAATCCGCCTAAGTGTCCTCCAACTTTTTTTCCATTCATCCAAATGGTACATTCACTGTAAACAGCTTCACATTTCAGCTTAATACGAGCTTTCTTCCACGATTCAGGAAGCTGAAACTCCCGATAGTAACCGGCATACTTTCCGGCATCTACTTCAAAGCCTTGCATCACCCATTCGCCCGGAACCTCAATATTTTCCCAGTTTGTGCTACCTATATTTTTCCAAAACGAGTCTGCTGGACTTGGATTAAAGTTCCAGGTTCCATTCAGGTCAAGTTGTACCCCATCAATCCCCTTAACTTTTTCGGGAATGGGGCTCCAACGGATCGTTTCCAACTTTTGAGGATCAAAAGTAAGCTGAGCCTGGATGCTTACTGCAAACACCAGGAATATCATTAATAAACTAAGTTTCTTCATTCGTTTTAAGGTTTAAGATTTATTCTTCAAAATTTCCAATCCTTACAAAACAGAGCCTTTGCCTTTGTCTGCGCCTTTCTTACTTTTTCACCAATTGCAGTTTTACGAAGGATTTGATCACACTTCCTTCTTCCAAAGGTTTACGCTCATCATTATAATGCCCGCTAAAAAACATGTCGCCTCCGCCGGTTGAATAACCAGCCACCAAGAAGCTGATGTTTTCATTAGCATCGACAAAAGCTCTGAAAGCCTGTTGGCCATCGCCAACAACCGTTACCCCATAACCATCGGCATTGGATAAAGCAGCCCAGTAAATATTCTCACGCGTTGCTCTAAAATCATTTGTTCCCAACGAAATGGCATCAAAACGCCAATCATTGACAGGCTTTTGCCCAAACGATTCAATTCGGAAAGCTTTGTCGCCAAAAGGCACCGCTTCACCATTCGTACGTCCAATATGATTCTCAGGATACCAACTCCAAAGTCCTTTCCGATACCACTGCAAATTCTTCGAACTTTCAGGAACTGAGAAAACCAATCCCCATTGACGTGGATTCATTTTGATCGTTGCCTTCATCTGGTAATCGACCACCACATCCCCCCCGGCTGTAAACGCGTAGTTAATCTGCCCTTCGGCCATCGTGTAGTTAAGCAAAACTTTAACTTTTACGGTATCGTTTACTTGCTCCCAGCTAACATCCTGTACCTTTTTCCCGGTACAAAGCGAATTATGAAGAGGAATTTCGAGGCTGTGTTCCGTATTGCAAGGGCCTGTTCTTAACTCGAGCATCATCAGTTCGGCTCCGCCATTGAGAACTTTTTCATGATTGATTTGAGCACCATTAATCACTCCTTCTTTCAAGCCAAACTCCCACTCAAATCCGTCTCCGACTATTTGCAGACGATCATCCTCCTGAGACACTGCTAACCGGCGAGCTGACACTTTTTGGAAGGGAAAATCATCGCGTTTTACCTGGCCTATTTCGATAGCACAGGCTTCTACTTCAATATTCTGAGGAGAGACCACACGAACTGTCATAATTTCCCCATCCAACTGCGTGTTTGTGGGCCAAATATCCAAGATGCCTGTTTTTTGTGGAGGTAAATCCATACTTACCGTACCCAACTTATTTCCAACTTGCCAGGAAATACGGCACTCACTCAAGTTTGTAAAATCAAAGCGATTCTCTATTTGAAGACGAATAGGCTGTCCTTTTTCAGGAACTTCAACATGCTGATTATGTATTTTTACCGGAGAATAGCTCTTTTTCATATGATAGTATTCAGGCTTTTCGCGTCGCCAGCCATCAATTGGCCCCCACTCGCCATAACCAACAGCACGTCCGTCAGGCAAATAAAAGACATCGTCAATTCCTGACCAGATAGCACCACCGAGGCATCCCCGGCTTTTATACATACCTTCCCACATTTTTCGGAATCCGCGTCCCCAGGCATCACGCACGCCAGGGTCAGTAACGATTTCTTCCCGGTTATAGGTATTCAGGTGAGCATATTCGCCAAACAATATCGGACGCTTAAAGTCCTCCACCACCTGAGGTCCATTAGGCCCCGGGTAATGCATGTTGGCCACTGGCATTTTCGTACTACCGTAGTTGTTAAATCCGCCGTAAGCCTGATCATGAAAGGTAGCAGGTCGGGTCGGGTCTTGCTGCGCATAAAAGTCGGCTAAGCGCGACCAATTCTCAGTCCACATGGATTCATTAGCCATCGACCAAATCAGAATACTTGGATGATTCCGAAAGAAAGCCAGATCAGCACGAGCAATTTGCTCAAAATAGCGGTACATGGTTGGATCCTTAGGGTCATTTGTTTTCCAATGCTCATTAGCTCCATGGCCCACCCAGCAAATTGGGTTCTCCAGTTCCACATACAAGCCAAGACTATCACACAAAGCGATAAACTCTTCAGCTGGCGGATAATGGGAAGTCCTGATGTAGTTGACATTTCCCTGCTTAAACAATTCAGCATCCTGCTTCCAAAGCTCAGGAGTTAAACTCCTTCCTCGCAATGGATGAACTTCGTGGCGATTCACCCCCTTCATTTTAATCGGAGTTCCGTTCACGAAAAGCTGATTGCCAACGACCTCAATCTGTCGAAAGCCAATTTTCTTCTCGATGGTTTCATTTCCAGCATCAGTTAAAACATCGAGCTCAAGGCGATATAAGTTTGGATGTTCAGCATCCCATTTTTTAGGCTTAGCTACCGAAAATGAAAGGCTGATTGGCAACTCCTTTTCACCATTCGACTTGAATGTTTTACGAGAGTTTGCTAGATCTATTGGCTGCCCATTTGGAGCAAACAGACGAACACTTACCTCAGCACGTTCAGCAGCAACAGCATTTTTTAATGTTGCATTAATTGCTAAATCAGCATGCTCATAATTTTGATCCAAAGGAGTGGTTACAACCAAGTCGGCAAGGTATACTTCAGGAACGACATACAAGTAAATCTTTCGTAGAATTCCTCCCAGTTGATGGGCAGCATATTGCGTTCCCGACATCAAGGTATCAGCCATTGTTTCTGCTGTAACAGCAATTGTCAGGCGATTTTCCTTTCCACGCTTGAGCAAAGAACTAACCTCTTTTTCAAACGCAACCATCGGGCCGGTATGGGAACCTGCACTTTGCCCATTAACAAATAAATCAGCCTTGCTAAAAACGGCATCGCAACGTAAAAAGATCTTGCAGTTTGTCCATGTCTTTGGAACAGCAAAAGATCGGGAATAAACTCCCGCCTTTCCAGGTTCTACCTCAAATCCCTGCATGGTCCATTCTCCAGGGACTTCAATCTGAGGCCATCTTTTTGCTCGATTGCCCACCTCAGCAAGCTTGCCGGAAAAGGAATCATTAAAATTCCATCGCCCGTTCAAGTCAACTTTCACAGGACTTACCGAGGAGTTTCGAGGAACAACAGCTAATTGTCCGTAACCCGACGGAGCAATTAGTAAGAACATGAATAAACAAATTAAAAAGTGTAGATTCTTCATCTCATTCTATATTATTAGTTGTAGTAGTAATCATTTCAATATACTTTTCAAATAGAGATTCGAAGAGAAAGTCTCATAGCCCTTTTTAATGAATGGAAATAAGCCTTTCCTGCACAGTTCAAAATTACACTGTTCAGCTTTAAAGTAGTTGAATCATTTTACCTGTAACTTGAACTATATTTTCAACAGATCAATAAATCCAGTAAATTTGCTTCAATTTGTGATTCGGTATTATCACTAAATGACATTTTATGCAGGCACAATATTTTAAACTGACCAAACAGGTTCATCAATCCATTTCAATTCGGAAAGATACCCGTACTGCCTTTTACGACCATTGGCACTATCACTCTGAATTGGAGCTCGTGTATATTATTCAAGGGGAAGGAACCCGTTTTATTGGTGATGACATATCGCGCTTTGGTAGTGGAGATTTGGTGCTTTTGGGAGTTGGATTACCCCATGTTTGGAAGAGTGATGACAGCTACTTCGACCACAACTCAAAAAAGAAAGTGAGTGCGATTGTACTGCATTTTGGACAAGACTTTTTAGGGCCAGATCTTTGGGAATTGCCTGAGATGGCTCCTATAAAAAAGCTTTTGGAGCTTTCTCCTCGCGGAATCAGTTACCATTTACCCGAGGGACATCCGGTAAAACGGAAGCTCCGAAAAATGATCGACCTGCAGCCTTTTGACCGACTTACACACTTGCTCACAATGCTACACAAACTAGCTCAAGTGGAAAACCATAACATTCTATCAGGTATTCCATTTGCCGATCATTACCAGAAACACCATTCCAAGCGAATTGACAAAATCTATGATTATATCCTCACCAATTTTGAAAAAGAAATTAAACTGGAAGAGCTCGCTCTGCTTGCCAATATGACTCCGGCATCCTTGTGTCGTTTCTTTCGTCAAAAGACACGAAAATCGGTCAGTGAATTTATCAATGAAGTGCGGGTAGGTTTTGCCTGCAAGCTTTTAATTGAAGGGAATCTTTCGATTTCTGAAATTTGTTTCCGATGTGGGTACAATAACCTGTCCTATTTTAATCGGCAATTCAAAAAAATAATCGGGCTAACTCCCGGCAATTATCAAAAAAAGAAAAGTCTGTTTGAGGAAGAAAAACAAGCGTAAGTTTTCCATTCTTAAACAGACTCATGTCCCGTTAGAATTCATCCTAATTCATAACGGAAATCCCTTTGCCGAATAAGCTCAAGGACTATTTCTTCTTTAGTTTCTTTCCTACTTCTTTTAGGATTTGAACACTTTCTTCAGGGACATTACCTTCCCCATCGGGCCCAATGTTTAGCAAGAGATTTCCTCCTCTTTCATTAATTTCCTTGAGCTGGTTATAAACTTTATCAGCGCTTTTCCAGTTATGATCCTCTTTTTTAAATCCCCATGAATCATTCATGGTATAGCATGCCTCCCAGTAGTGATCCAGTACATCTCCAGGATGTTCCTGCTCCGGTGTTCCAAAGTCTCGTTTAAACTGAGCTCGTTTGGCCACTCGGTTATTGATAATGATCGATGGTTTCAACGCACGAATGTATTGGTACAAGTCCTCGCCAGTTTCCATATCCCACCAATTCACCCAATCGCCATCAAACCACAAAATCTCGGTATCATACTTTTCAACCAATTCACGGATTTGATTTTTCATATAAGCGATGTATTCTTGCTTTTTTTCAGGAATCATAGCCACCTGGCCCCAACGATTCCATCCATCTTTTCCTGAATCATTGCGATGTTGCGAAGGGTGATGCCAATCAATAATACTGTAGTACGTTCCGAACTTGATTCCTTGCTTTTTACAGGCATCAGATAGTTCCTGAATCAAATCACGTCCTTTCATGGGAGAACTGGCAATATCAAAATCGGTATACTCAGAATCCCACAAGCAAAAACCTTCATGGTGTTTTGTGGTAATCACCAAGTATTTCATGCCGGCCTTTTTAGCTAAACGTGCTATTTTATCCGCGTCAAAATGCTGTGGATTCCAGGTATCAATTAACCGGGCATACTCTTCCCGTGAAATATCAGCCGATGATTGAATCCATTCGGCATAGCCCTTAACTGTTTTTCCATCATAAATTCCCCCAAGCTGACTGTACAAGCCAAAATGTATGAACATGCCATATTTGGCATTGGTAAACCATTCCATTCGTTTTTGAAAATCAGCATCAGATTCTTCCAGGTAATTCACTTGAGCCCAAAGTTTACCCGATAAAGAACCGAGCACAAGCGCTACAAGGAGTAGTCGTTTTTTCATTTTTGTAGTATTTAAGTTGGTTTAGAAAATCAATCTTTAATTCGTCAACAAAATAGTGAATTGTTATTTCTGGTCACAAAAACACGATAATAAATACGGAAAAACAAGAATTCTTCCTTTACAAATACCGACGACCTCGTCCAATTCCCTCATGCTTAAAACTATTCATTGACTTGCTGTATAAAATCGCTTGGTAATACTCCATATTCCGTTTTAAAACACTTCGTGAAGTAGGACGGATTATTAAATCCTGTCTGAAAAACGACCTCACTAACTGTATACTGTCCTGAAGCCAACATTTGCGCTGCTCGTTTCAATCGCAAAAGACGAATAAAGTGATTAATCGACAAACCTGTCAAAGCCTTGATTTTTCGATACAACTGATCTTGGCTTACCTTCATCTCATCGACTAAACTTTGAACCGTAAAATCAGAATCATTGATATGTGCCTCGATAAGCTCAACAACCTGCTTCATAAATTTTTCATCGACAGATGAAGGAGCAACTTCTGTATTTTTCAGGTCAGAGAGCAAGAAACGCCTCTTGATCAGTTCCCGATGTTCAATTAAAGTACGTACCCGGGTTAACAGTAACTTGCTATTAAAAGGCTTTTCAATATATTCATCAGCCCCACTATCAAATCCCTCAATCCGATCTTCCAATGCATTTTTTGCCGTTAAAAGAATAATCGGGATATGAGAACTATTCAAATTGGATTTTATCTTTTTACACACCATCAAGCCATCCATATCCTCCATCATAATATCACTTATAACCAGATCAGGGTGTTTACGAGCGACCAAGCTCAGACCTTCTTTCCCATTTATTGCCGTATAAACGCGATAGTTCTTCTCCAAAATATCTTTCAGGTAATCAAGAATATCCTGATGATCATCAATAACAACCAAGACCGGCTCTTTTTTAAAGCCATCCTGCTCTATGCTCTCTTGATGTTCAACATTTAAAGAAGATATGGATGTTTGAAAACTATATTCCTCATATTGCCCCTGGACCTTGCCCCGCGGAAATATAAGTGTAAACTGGCTCCCTTTTCCCAAGCTACTTTGTACCTCAACACTCCCTTCATGAAGATCCATATAGCGTTTCACCAGATTTAATCCAATCCCCGTGCCTAGAGACTTTCCCGAAGGTTTCAGTTGATAAAAGCGATTGAAAATATTAGGAATTTCATGCTGAGCCATTCCTTTTCCTGTATCACAGATCCGAATAATCACATTTGTATCATCAGTGCGGCATTCAACAAGAATACTTCCATAGGAAGGTGTAAACTTAATTGCATTCGATAATAGGTTAAACAATATCGATTCCAATTTTTGAGGATCTGCGACCAATATTATAGAGTCTTCCGGACAAACCAAATCAAAATCAATTTTCTTTTGTTTCGCTAACTCATTAAACTGACTATAGACATGGTGCAAAAATACACTCAGATCAGTCTGTTTTAACTCCAGTTTCAAATTATTTGTCTCAGCTTTTCGGAAATCTAGAATTTGATTAATTAATCCCAAAAGCATTCGGGCATTTTTCAACATACGTTGAAGTGTTTGTTCCACCTTATCATTAAACTGTTTGCTTTCCAACATTTCCTCCAAAGGTCCAATAATTAAGGTCAGAGGAGTGCGTAAATCATGTGAAATATTGGTGAAGAAAACAGCCTTTTGTTGATACAACTCATGTTCGCGTTCCTGCTTAATTCGTTCAATTCTCAACTCTTGCCGAATTTTCACACGAATATTGAGCTCACGTATGATCCAATAAATAATACCTACCACAATAATCACATAGATACTCCAAGCCAAATTGGTCCCCCACCATGGTTTTTCTTTAATCAGTACCAAACTTCTCTCGTCTGACCAAAGGTTATACTCATTGGCTGCTTTAACCTTAAACAAATAACGCCCTGGTGGAACATTGGTATATACTGCTTTTGCTGATTTGCCTGGCAAAACATTCCAGATTTCTTCAAACCCCTCAAGCATGTAACTGATTTTCTCTTTCTGTGTTTTCGAAAAAGACAGGATATTCATACGAATTGAAAACGTATGGCTAAAATGAGGAATGATCAAAGTATCGCAATAATTCAGCCGCTTGTCTAAAATCATTTTGTCAGCAAGCTTAATTCCCGGCTTCACCTCTTGATCGAGTATTTTCAAGTCTGATAAAATTATTTTGGGCTCACTCCCCATATTTATTTCATGATCAGGATCAACTTTTAAAACTCCTTCATCGCTGGTTGCTAGCAGCACATTTTCTTTTTTATTGTATACGATGGAATGAAATGCATGATCGGTTAGCATTTCTTCAGAATATCCATTCTCAGGATTCACCTTATAAATTCCATTATAGCTACTCACCCAAAAAGCACCTTGTTGATCAGTTGTCATTCCCGTTGTAATGCATCCACTTAAAATAGTCAGCTTTTTAGCTTTTTGTGCTGCTTCATCATAATACCCCATGCCATTGCGTGATAAAATCCATAACCGTCTGTCGGCGTCCAAAAACAAGGATTCAGGCTTCAGACGTTCTGTTTGGCCGTCAAACCTATCGAAATGAAGTATGGATACTGGCTCCCAAGTCTCAGAGCATTCAACTCGAAATAATCCATTTTGCAAAGAAGCGACCCATATCATATTTTTAATGGAGTCTATTAATATAAAACGAATATCGATCTGTTTTTTGGCTAGAACAATTGGTTCCAGTTGCTGTTTCTCTTTACAAAAACGTTGCAAGCCATTCTTAAAACACCCAATCCATAAGTTCCCATTTGGATCTGGAAGTATTGAATAAATACGATCATCGGCCAACCTAGCCAAAGCTTTTTCCATATGTGGCAAGGCTTCCAGGGTTTGGGCATTGTAGACCTTAACTCCACGCCCCCAGGTTCCAACATACAAATAGTTATTGTCTGACGTCTGATACATGGAAGATATCGACTGGAGTTCCGGACTATATTTTTCCTGCACAAAGCTATTTTCATCCAATCGGTAGCTACATAGTCCATTTCCATGCGTTCCGACCCAATATTCATCATCCGATTTGTTTTGTAAACACCAGATTATGTTCGAGTAAATATCATTCTCATTTTCCTGATCATAAATGAAAGCATAATTCTGCTTTTTCAAATCTAAATGATTAATTCCTCCGAACCAGGTTCCTATCCATAGGTTTTCATCTGAATCAATTAAAGATGAAAGAATATAATCTGAATTAATCCCATTGCGTTTGTTGTTGGAATAATTTATCTGCTGAATTGTTGATTTTTTTTGGGGATTAATCGGTACTTTAAATAAACCATTTCCTTCGGTCCCCACCCACAAATTCAATCCATGTGCTGAGATCGTTCGAACAATACATCGTTCCAGACAAAAAGGCTCATCCAGCGTCATTTCACTATTATAAGACAAGTCCATATAATTGCTCAGACGATAAATTCCCTTTTCTGTTCCCACATACAATACTTTATTTTTCTCAAATAAAGCATAAACACAGGCTATTGACCTTAAGCTTAAAGGCTTATCTACAATAAAATCATTCCCAATCTTGCGAACGCGGTATATTTCGCCTTCATCTGTTCCAAGTAAAATTTCTTTATTCAAAGCTAACAAGGAATTAATCCTGGCTTTTGGTAAATTATCAACCTGTACCAAATTCAGAGGATTTCCTTGTTGAATCGCACAAATGAGTTCTTTCCCGTCAAGACAAAACAATCTTCCATCATCACTTCCAATCCATACCCGGTGTTGCTCATCCATGGTTGCTACCACTGCTGAAAAAAAAGGAAATCCGAAAAACTCTTTCAATGAGATAATCTGTTCTTCAAACTTATTATAGACAAACAATCCTTTCTCAGCTGTACCAATCAATATATATCCGGGAGCAATGGGAGTAACCAAATTAACTTTATTCGTAAACCCATCCGTATTGTATTGGTTGAAAACAGTAAACTTAGTTCCATCAAAAATATTCAAACCAAGATTTGTACAGGCATAAATCAAGCCTTCATCATCCTCGGCCAGATAATCAACATTGTTAAATGACAACCCATCGATCGTTCGATATTGAATAAAACTCAGTTCTTCAGCATATCCAACCGATGGCACCAATACAATAAACCAAAACAATAAAAAAGTTAAGCTCTTTTTATCCATCATGTATTTCGGGGTTTATCTGCTAAAAGTAATACTTTCTACATAGGCAAAATGACTTACACCGAATCTATATTAGAATATTCCGAATTTGTATTAGTCCTCCGAAAAACTACAAAAGTAAGCCCGATTCCTTTGTAACAAGGAGATTGCTCTTCTGATAGCTTTGTGAACGATTATTTTATCTAAAATGAAAAAGCTTATGAAAAATTTTTTACTAACAGTAAGCTGTCTGCTGTTGTTTATTTTATCAGCTAGTGCCCAAAATTTAAAAATACAGGGTACTGTAACCGAGGAGGGCGGCAGTCCTATTCCGGGAGCAAATGTTGTACAAAAAGGAACCACTAACGGAACGATAACCGATTTGGATGGTAATTTCACACTTGAGGTTAATTCTCCTGAAGCAATTCTTCAGCTTTCATTTATTGGGATGAAAACTGAAGAAGTTAAAGCGAGTAGTATTCAAGAGGCTCCTGTTGTTTTAAAAAGTGATGTATTTGGCCTTGAAGAGGTTGTTGCCATTGGATATGGTACAACAAAAAAGAAGGACCTTACAGGCTCCGTTTCCAGTGTAAGGCTCGAAGATTCCCCAATTGCCATTGTCCCTAACATCAATCCCATGCAAGCTCTCCAAGGAACAACTCCTGGACTTAACATTGGGCAGGTCACAAGCGCTGGAGCATCTCCGAGTCTGCTAATTCGCGGACAAAATTCGTTAAATGCCAGCAACAATCCATTGGTTGTCGTTGACGGTGTTATTTTCCATGGAAGTATCAATGAGCTCAGCACAAATGATATTGCTTCTATTGATATTTTAAAAGATGCCAGTGCTGCTGCCATTTATGGTTCTCGTTCCGCAAACGGAGTAATCATTATTACCACAAAAAAAGGAAAGTCGTCCAAACCAACGATTAACCTAAACGTTTATACCGGAATTCAAAACTGGACCACAAAACCAGACATGCGCACTGGTGATGATTTCATTCAATGGAGGCGCGATAACAAGAAAATCAGAGGGGCTGAAGATCTTGATTTGGAAGATATTCTATGGCCTTTGGAGTTGAAAGCTTACCAGGAAGGACATCAGATCAACTGGATGGATGAAATTTCGCAAACCGGTGTCCTGCAAAACTACGAAGCCAGTATTTCAGGAAAAACTGAAAAAACTAATTACTATGTTTCCGGAACATATGTTGACCAGCAGGGAGTTGTTGCCAACGATATTTATGAGAAATATGCAATCACTTCTAAAATAGAGAATACAATCACTGACTGGCTGTCTTTCGGCTTAAATTTCTACTATGCAGCGCGCGATTATTCAGGTAAATCTCCTGGCTTGTACGAAGCAACTTATATGAGTCCCTTTAGCTACAAATATGTTGATGGTTACGAAAATCAATTGCAGCGCTTCCCTTCAGGCAGCACGTCCTTACTTAACCCTTACTGGGGAAACCCCGGTTCTGGAGATATTCGTCTTGCTGATGATATGAATAAGAACTATAGCTTAAGAACAACAGGGTTTGTAGACATTAAGGTTCCCTACATTAAAGGACTAAACTATCGTGTCAATGTCTCAGAAAACAGACTGACGACAAAAACAGCAAATTTTGCACACGAAAACGCCTACATCAATACACTCATTGAAGACGACATTTTAAATCCTTCAAAATTCTTAAATAAAGCAAACGGGTGGAAGAAAATTGAGACAACCAGAAACTGGCTGATCGACAATATTCTCACCTACAATTTCCATGTCAAGGATCACAAGGTTGATATGCTTTTAGGCTATACCCGCGAGCAATACATCCGAGAAAATGTTCGGTATGCAGCCAGCGATTTTGAGGCAACCGGAACAACTGTTTTAGGCTGGAATGGGTTATCATTAGGGAACAGTGAGAAACGAAGCGGTAGTACCGACTACAGGCAGGAAAGCAATGTTGGGTACATCGGGCGGCTAAACTATTCCTTCCGCAACAAGTATCTCCTAACCCTTAATTTCAGACGAGATGGCTTTTCTGGCTTTGCCCCCGGACATAAATTTGGAAATTTTCCGGGAGCCTCAATTGCATGGACAGTTAGCGAAGAAAATTTCATAAAAGATAACTTCCCAATGCTTGACTATGTAAAGCTTCGTGCATCATACGGAAAAAATGGAAATCAAGGTATCGCTCCTTATGCAACTATGGCAAGTGTTAGCACAGGAACAACAATTTTTGGAGACAGCCCTTTCATTTATTCCTATCCATCTGCACTAGCCAACAAAGCACTAACCTGGGAAACAACCTCAGCCTTTAACTTTGGATTAAACTTTTCCATTTTTGATGGTAAATTATCCGGGAGCCTGGACGCCTATAAAAGTCAAACAACCGACCAACTGCTTACCCGATACCTTCCAATCATGACTGGTTACGGCAGCATAACAACCAATCTGGCCCAAGTTGATAATACAGGAATCGAATTTTCGCTAAAATCAACTAACATTGATCAGGATCATTTCAAATGGGAAACCGGATACTCATTCTGGAGAAACAGAAGTGAACTAGTCAGCCTATATGGATTGGATAGTGATGGAGACGGCGTAGAAGACGACGATATTGGTAACGGGTGGTTCATTGGAGAAGAGCTTGGAGCTATCTATGACTATACAGTGGAGGGCATTGTACAGACTGAGGACACAGAATACATCAATCAATTTGGGTTTGCACCTGGCGACTTAAAAATAAGGGATATTAATGGACGTGACGATGAAGGCAACCTGACGGGGCAACCTGACGGAGTTATCAACTCTGCTGATCGTTCAATTATTGGTTATCGTACTCCCGCATTCAACATGAACCTATCCAACACCCTAACTTTCCGAAACTTCCAACTCTATTTCGACATCAACTTTATTGCCGGAGGGAAAAATCGCTACCTGGGAAACAACAAATATGGACTTAACCCAGGACAGATTATGCCGGAAGTTGGAAACTGGCTAAACGATGAATACTGGATGCCGGATAACCAAAGCACTAAAAATCCAAGACCCAATTATGGAAATCCTTTTGGATATGGCTTTTACCAATCAAGAGAGTTCGTTCGCTTACAAAACCTCACGCTAAGCTACACCTGCCCTGAAGAAATAACGAATCTATTAAATGTCAGTACTCTGAAGATATTTGCTAGCGGAAAAAACTTGTTTACACTGACCGATTGGACCGGGCTTGATCCAGAGACCGGTGGAACTATCGGAACTTCAAACCCGGCATTACGCATAATCACCCTAGGAGCAAATCTAAGTTTCTAACCTCAATAAAAGAACAGAATTATGAAGATGAATCAATATACACTAACACTATTGACAGCCATCCTGTTGCTATTTGCCGGCTGTAGTTCAGATGAAGATTTTCTGAACGAAGAAGCCAAGTCATTTCTGACAACAGAGAATGCTTATTTAAATAAGTCTCAGTTTGAAATGGCCATAGGAACGCTGCACCGCAACGTACAAACATTCTACAACGCTGGAGACGGCGAGGGAGACATTTTTCCTTTAGGACTCGGTACTGATGTATGTTTTTCCCCTAGAGATGATCAAAAAGTTTTTAACGACTGGTCTCAAGTTAACGAGTTTGAATCACTATCCAGCCGTTGGTATTCCTGGCAATATGGCATTATTAAAGTAGCCAACACCATTATTGAAGGGGTAGAACGAGAAGAAGTTAAATGGAACGGTGATGAAGAAAAGAATGCGATTGCCGCCGAAGCACGCTTCTTCAGAGCATTTGCCTACCGCAACCTAGCCCACTTGTATGGAGGTGTTCCCCTTGTTGATGCTCCGGTTAATGAACCTAAAGTTGATTTTACAAGGACTCCGCGCGAAACAATATGGCAGTTTGCGAAAACAGATCTGGAATTTGCAAGCACACACCTTCCAATAAAAACGGCAATTCCAGGGCGAATTGTTAGAGCTGCTGCCGATCACTTATTAGCCGAAATCAACATTTGTCTCAAAGATTATGACGGTGCCATTACAGCGGCTTCAAGAGTCATTGATGGTGAAGATGGTGATTATCAGCTTATGACATCGCGCTTCGGAGCCCGTGCTTCTGAAGTAGGGAAAAACGTTTACTGGGATCTATTTCGCATAGGAAACCAGCAATACCAGGAAGGCAACAAGGAAGCCATTTGGGTAGCACAAATGGAATATAACACTCCCGGAGGAACGGTCAACTACGGGCGTCCTTTAATTGAGCGGATCATGCATCCATCGTGGTGGCGTCTTACAAAAGCCGGATACTCGGGTGTTGCTCAGGATAGTACTGGCCGTGGGGTGGCCTTTGTGAGACCAACAAACTACACCAACTATAAAATCTGGAAAAACGCCGCTCAAGATATCCGTAATTCTGAAACTTGTATCAAACGTAAGTTCTATTTTGCTGGAGATGCTGGCGAAGGAGCTAAGCTGGGGTATCAAGCTGGAGACTTAATCCCTGAATCATTTTTAACGAGCCTTGAAGATACCATGCAACTAATCTATCCTGTTTGGTGGAAATTTGGCACTGATAAACACCTTGATGCCAAACCAGACAATGGTTATGTGCGAGATTTCTACGTCATTCGTTTAGCCGAGACTTACTTACTCCGCGCCGAAGCCTACTTTGGAAAAGGAGACAAAGACAAGGCAGCGGCTGATATTAATACAGTAAGAGCGCGTTCTTCGGCAACACTTATAGAAAGTGCAGATGTTACCCTGGACTACATCTTAGATGAGCGAGCTCGTGAACTATTTGGCGAAGAATACCGTACCTTAACACTTTGTCGGTTGAACTTACTTTATGAACGCACCAAAAGTTATGGACATCTGGCTGCACAAAAAACGGTTAGCCCACATAACAACCTATTTCCAATCCCACAATCGGTGATTGATAGAAATACAGGAGCTGTACTTGAACAAAATCCTGGATATTAATCCAGACTACTTTATCATTCTCTAAAAATAAGGAGTCAGCACATCAAAATGCTGGCTCCTTCAATAAACTTCAGACACATAAAAACGACCTGAATCATGGTTAAATTAGCTCGATTCTTTGCTCAAGCAACTACAAGTATCATTATCCTGTGTAGCACGAATGTTCTGCCAAGTATTGCCCAAAATCAATCGTCCGATTTTTTCGCAGAGATTGGAAATAAAATCCAAAATGAACGCTACAAGCTGCTTGAAGAAAAAACACCTCCGGTTTTACCCGATATTTTCCTTCCTTTCGACAGGAACAACAAGAATAAATTTGTTGTCACAACTCCTCAGCGCACTCCGGCACAAGTAAAAGAACAACTTCAGCAAGCTCGCAATACCTACCTCCCATTCATGAAAGAGTTAGCACCCAAAATTACGAGCCATCGAAAAAGAATACCATTGAAGAATTTTCAATGGAGACAGGAAACAGCAGAAGATCAAAAAAATTTTATTGCCACTTTACAGGGGAAAGGAACTTGGGAGCAAGTAACCGTCCCTCATTTTGACGCTCCATATGGAAGAGCCGTCACCTACTACTTTAAAGAACTTAACATTCCTGAAGAAACTCTAAACGGTCAAGAACTTTTCCTATGTTTTAAAGGAGTGGATTACAAAGCCAGTGTTTTTCTGAATGGTGCTTATGTCGGATCACACGAAGGCTTTTTCGCACCATTTGAATTTAATGTTTCCAAATTTGCTCAAGCTGGCAACAATACCTTATTGGTGAAAGTTGAGAATGACTACACAACAACCGGCTTTGTTGCAGCAGGAAAAGAACGCATATTTGGTGATAAAATATACGGAGTTACCGGATTAGGCTATGATAATTTCTACGATGGCGGACACCAGTGTGCTGCCGGTATGGGGATTTATCAGGATTGTTACCTGGAAACACGCAACGCCATCCACATTGATGATGTTTTTGTCCGCCCGCTATATAACGAAAGCATGGCCGAATTAAGGCTTCAAGTCAATAATTATAATGAAAAACGCCTTCCTGTTACGTTTCAAATTTCAGTTTTTGGCCAAAACTTTGAAGCTACCGTACTAAAAGACTCCCTCATTATTCCTTCTGCCCTGCATATCCCAGGTATTGGAGATTTGGAAAAACCAACCGATTGGGAACAAAGCACTATAAAACTAGGTTATGGCGTTAATTATTTCTTTTACAAAATTCCAATGAAAAATTTTCGTTCGTGGAGTAACGAAACTCCTTGGCTTTATCAGGTACAAGTAAAAGTTCTGAACGAAAATCAGCAGGAGACAGACACTTACACACAATCTTTTGGTATGCGTTCATTTAAAATGGATACTGTTTCACGCCCCAAAGGACGACTCTACTTCAACAATGAAAAGATTCGCTTGAGAGGAGCAAATTCCATGGGGTTCCTGCAGCAAGATGTCTACAAAAAAGATTGGGACCAGCTAATTGATGATCTGTTACTTGCCAAGGTTTGCAATATGAACTTTATCCGCTTAACACAACGCCCTGTACAACCCGAAATCTATGAATACGCTGACAAACTAGGAATAATGCTCCAAACAGATTTCCCTACTTTTGGTGGCATTCGTTACAACCAATGGGAAGAATGTGTTCGGCAAAGTGCTGAAATGGAACGCCTGATCCGAAACCATCCCAGCAACATCATGGTTACATACATTAACGAACGCTTCCCCAACGGAGAAGGACATCCTCATCGCAATATGGCTCAACCCGAAGAATACTTTGCCCTTTTTAGAGCAATGGATGAAGCCATTCATAAAGAAAACCCCGATCGTGTTATCAAAAAAAGTGATGGCGACTATGATCCCCCCACTCCAGGATTGCCTGACAACCACTGCTATAATACTTGGTACAACGGGCAAGGTCTGGGAATTGGTAAGCTGGTACGCGGCTACTGGCAGTGGGTAAAGCCCGGCTGGTACTATGGCTGTGGTGAGTTTGGAGCAGAAGCACTTGATCCTGTGAAAACCATGTATAAGTATTATCCGAGAGAATGGTTGCCCAAAAACAAAGCAGACGAGAAAAACTGGACAGCCAACCGCATTTATGCGGCCCAAACCCATAAGTTTCATTACATGTGGTACAATACCCAATATTCCCTGAAAGATTGGGTCGAAGCCAGCCATGACCATCAAGCCTGGGCGCTTGAAACCGTTACCGAAGCCTTCCGTCGCGATACCAACATGGTCACTTTTGCCATGCACCTATTTATCGATGCCTGGCCTGCCGGTTGGATGAAAACTATTATGGATGTTGATCGCAATCCCAAAAAGGGTTTTTTTGCTTACCAGGAAGCATTGAAACCAACCATAGTATCATTACGCGCCGATCGACATCACTTTTGGAGTGGCGAACAAACCAAGTTTGAGACTTGGATATGTCACGATCCGAACACCGTACCTCAGGATTATGTGCTGAAGTATCAACTGGAACACAATGGGCGAGTAATATATTCCGGACAATCCGCCACCGATATCCCGGCAAATAGTTCACGTTTTCAGGGCTATATTTCGTTTAAAACTCCTGTGGTGAACAAACGAACAACATATCAGTTGCGAGCAGCACTTTTTGATAAAAACGGCGAGCTGATTGATGCAGTCGTGAATAATATTGATGTTTTCCCAACCCAAAGCTCATCGGAAAACAAGAAAATTACCGCAATGGGAAACACAACCACACAAGCTCAATACATCTTAGAAACATTGAAAATTGAGAATAACAAAAACTTTTCTTCCTCCGATATTATTCTGATAAATGACTTTCAGTTATTTAGCAATAATAAAGAAGAATTTGAACGGCTTGCCCAATCAGGCAAACGAATTATTCTTTTTGATATTCCTGTTGGGACCCACCAGATTGGAGGAACTGAAGTCATTGTGCAAAACACCTCAATGGGAAGCTACTATTTTGCTTCGCCACAAACTGGTCATCGTTTTACAAAAGATGCCGAGCCCTTCGATTTCAGAATGTGGTATGATGAAGAGGCCGAATACATCATGCCATTCTTAAATAAAATTGTTATTGCTGATAGATGGAATCCCATACTCTCAAGCGGGAATACCAATTGGGTGGAAGACCAAGGAAAAGCAGCGGCAGTAGCAGAACTGAAATTAGGCAAGGGTGAAATTATAATTTGCGAATTGAATTTAAAAAGTAAATTACAAACTAATCCTATTGCGAATAATTTTGCAAAAAAACTATTGTTTCAAAAATAGACCTACTACTATAAAAATAAATGAATCACCGTATAGCTTTGAATTCTTATTCAAGGGTATACGGTTTTAAACAATTCACATTGAACTTATTTCATCGTACGAGATGATTATTAAAACTCTAAATTTACAAAAACAACTAAATACCACTATCATGCGTTTCCCTCACTTACATCTCAAACGAGTAAGCCTCCTAATAACTATCCTTCTAGCGTATTACAGCACAGGGCTTTCTCAATCAACCGAACAACTATTTGTCTCCTCCACTGGTAGCGATCAGTACTCGGGAACCCGAACGAAACCATTTGCATCACTTGAAAAAGCATTAAATATCGTCCAAGCCAATAGAGCAAACGGCGATGAGTCGTTCGTAACCATTCATCTGGAAGGAGGAACCTATCCCATCAATAAAACACTTTCACTTGATGAAAGTTTATCTAATATTGCGATACAAGGACACCCTAATGATCCGGTTTTTTTCACCGGTGGGGCATCTATCCCCATAAAATTCATACAAAAGAATACCGACGATGACGCTCCTGCAAATTACTACACCGTCAAGCTTAAGAAGGCTGGAATCACTAACTATGGGAACTTGCGAAACGTTGGGTTTGCTCGTCCCTATGGAAACGCCTGGGGCGAAATATTTGTCAATAAAAAACCAATGCATTTATCGCGTTGGCCTAACCAAAAAATGATTCCCATGGGGAAAGTACTGGATCAAGGCTCCATTCCTAGAGAAGATGATTTTTCGAATCGTGGAGGGGTAATCAAATACGAAGATTCACGCATAGACAAATGGACTAATGAAAAGGATGCCTGGATGGCCGGATATTTTATGTGGGGTTATGCCGATGATATGGTAAAAATCGCCAACATCAATTCCAAGGGAAATACAATTACTACGGCTTCAGCAACACTTTACGGTTTTGGCTACGATAAGCCTTGGAGACAATGGTACGGCGTGAATCTACTATGCGAGTTGGACGCTCCGGGAGAATACTACATTGATCGGAAAAAAGGAACTCTACATTTTATTTCAGGTGAACAAGCAATAGAATCTCTGGAGTTCTCCATTCTGGAACAACCTTTTTTAATGCTAGAAGCGGCTCAAAATGTAAGTATCTCAGGTATCACTTTTGAGTGCGCGCGTGGTATGGGGATAGCCCTAAGCAATACCAAAAACGTCACTATCGAAAACTGCACCTTCCGTAACTTAGGAAGCCTTGGTATTACCGTAGGAAAAGGCATCAAACCATTTGCTGAGTATCGGCATGAAGGTACAGGAGAAGCACAAGCGGGTATTGTAGGAAGCTTACAGCAACATTTATATGCAAATTCAACTTTCAATCGCGAAGGAGGTAAGAACAACAAAATTATTGGATGCCAGTTTTATAATCTTGGAGCAGGAGGTGTAATTCTCGGAGGTGGCAACCTGCTAACATTAGAAACAGGGAATAACCTCGTCGAAAATTGTTTGTTCCATGATTTAAACCGTATCGAAAAATCCTATCGTCCGGCTGTGTATTTGACAGGAGTGGGTAATGCAGTCCGTCATTGTGAGATATACAATACCCCCAGCATGGCCATCTACCTCATGTTTGGCAATAACAACCTCATTGAATACAACTATCTGCATGATGTATGTCTTGAGGTTGAAGACCAGGGAGCAATTTATTATGGTCGTAATCCTGCAGAACAAGGCAACATTGTTCGATACAATTATTTTGAAAATATCCCGGATCATTTTAATACTTGCGCCGTTTATCACGACGATGGGGCCTGCGGCATGACCGTGTTTGGCAACGTATTCTACCAAGCCGGAAAATGGAATGTTCTTTTAGGAGGCGGTTCTGATAACATCTACCAAAACAATATTTTCATAGGAAATAAAATCGGAATTCATATCGATAACCGATTGCAAAACTGGTCAAAAGGCTTGCTGGATGAAAACGGTTTATTTGAAAAACGGCTGAAGGCTGTGAATTACAAAAATCCGCCTTACAGCACCCAATATCCTCATTTGGTAAACTATTTTGATAATCCTTCTTTGCCGCAACGCAACCTGTTTGAAAACAATGTGTTTGTTAATGTAGAACAATTACTGGATGGCAAAAAAGAATGGCTGGATTATAAGGAAAGCAACTGGGAAACAAATGAGGACCCGGGATTTATTGACATGGGGCAAAAGAATTTTGGGTTAAAAGAAGATGCGCCACTTTTCCTCAAAATAAAGGAATTCAAAAACATTCCTTTCAATAAAATTGGCATCCAATAAAATAACCAATATAATTTTTTTCTTAACATCTTTCATATGTATAAACTAACGGCCTGCCTTTTTTTCTGTATGCTCCTAATACAAACAACAGGTAGAGAGCTGGAAAAACAGCTGAAAAGGTACAATATCAACTGGACTTCCCAGAGTAAAAACAGCAGCGAGTCCATGCCTTTAGGTGGTGGCGATATTGGATGTAATGTATGGGTTGAAAATGGAGACATTCTCTTCTACATTTCCCGATCTGGCGCATTTGATGAAAATAACCAACTGCTAAAATTAGGACGGGGACGCTTACGTTTAGAACCCAATATTTTTACTGATTCCGAGTCCGTTTTTTCTCAAGAACTAAAACTGCATGACGGATACATCCAGATCATTGGTCAAAATGGAAAAGAAAAAGTGACCGTCAATCTGTGGGTTGATGTTTTTAAACCGCACATCAACGTTTCGCTCACAAGTACATCGGAGGTGAAGCTAACAGCTTTTTACGAAAACTGGCGTACCGCAGACCGTCAACTTCCCATGCAAGAGCGAAGTGCCTGCTTTAGCTATTCAGCTTATGAGGGAGATGTGGTTACTTATCGGGATAGCATTCGCTACCATAAGCATGCCGTTCTTTGGCATCACCGGAATTGCTCGGACAAATTACTGATTGACTTTTGCATCAACCAGCAAGGACTTACAGCGGTCAAAGACGAACTGACTAACCCCCAAAAGAATTTAACTTTTGGAGGATTAATGCTTGGAAAAGGTATGATTCCTGCCGGAACCGGATCGGGGAAATACGTAGATACGCCTTTCACGTATTGGTCTCTCACATCAGAAAAGCCAGCTAAAAAACATCAGGTTAAATTTGCACTACATACCGATCAAGCAAACACGATAGCGCAATGGGAAAAAGACCTTCTTTCATCCGACTTGTCATTTAACAATCGATCGGAATGGCAAAAGACAAAATCGTGGTGGCATAACTACTGGGAAAAAAGCTACATCTTTATTAATGCTGATAAAAACGATCCGACCGATCCGGCTTGGCAAGTAGGACGTAACTACCAGTTGTTCCGTTACCAGTTGGGCTGCAATGCCTATGGTGCCTACCCTACCAAATTTAACGGAGGTTTGTTCACCTTTGATCCGGTTTTTGTAACGCTAAACAACCATGGCACCCCCGATTATCGAGCATGGGGAGGAGGTTCGCATACAGCACAAAACCAACGACTAGTTTACTGGCCCATGCTCAAAAGCGGCGATTCTGATATGATGATCCCCCAATTTAATTTTTATAAAAATGGTCTGAAAAATGTAGAAATAGCCACTAATTTATACTGGGGGCACAAAGGATGCGGTTTTTCCGAACACCCTGAAACATTTGGATTGCCTGCCGCATCAACCTGGGGATTCGATTCAGGTGCGCGCAAACGTCCACTCGATACAGAGTCAGGAGTCCTTGCCAACCGGTATGTTTGCCATCATCATGCCAATCAATTGGAGTTTTCATTTATGATACTTGAATATTATCGTTTTACGGGGAAAGATATTTCCGATTATCTTCCTTTTATAAAAAGCTCGCTACGTTTTTTTGACGAACACTACCAGCTTCGCCAGCAACAACGGACGGGTAAAGCCTTGGATGAAAACGGCAAGTTAGTTTTTTATCCCTCTACTGCAACAGAAATGTATAAAATTGCGAAAAACCCTGTTGATGTGATTGCCGGATTAAAAACCACACTTCCCCGTATGCTGGCTATGCCTGACAAATACATCGATGAAGATGAAAAGAAGTATTATCAGGAATACCTAGAACGTTTACCCGAAATTTCATTCGATACAAAAAATAATTACAGGGTAATAAAACCAGCCGAATCATGGGAATATGTGGCCAACATGGAAATTCCTGAATTGTATCCAGTTTTCCCTTATGGTTTATTCAGCATTGAGAACGGGAACACTCAAGTTGCTATAAATACCTATTTTCACGGTGAGTCAAACAAAAAACGAAGCTTTACAGCATGTTGGAGCCAGGTTGGTATTTTCGCATCGCGGATTGGATTGACTGATGAAGCTGCCCATTTAGTGGTCGATAAACTGGCTGACTCCCCAAAGCGTTTTCCTACATTTTGGGGACCAGGACCCGATTGGATTCCCGACACCGACCATGGAGGTGCTGGAATGATCAACTTGCAGGAGATGCTTATTCAAACTATTAACGACAAGATATACCTACTCCCTAGCTGGCCTAAAGATTGGGAAGTAGAATTCAGGCTACATGCGCCCAATAAGGCGATCATAGATTGTCAGGCCAGCAATGGCAAAATTACTGAACTCAAGGTTAGTCCTCAAAAACGCATAAAGGACATCGTTCAACCAAACAACAAATAAAAAAGACCTGCTTAACTTGAAATTGGGCTACCTACAAAATGTAAATATCACAAATTCAGACCATTACTTGAAAAGAAAGCTTTGAGGGCGACAGGTAACAATTGTATTCAAAAGTTTCCTATCGTCTTCAAAGCGCTTCATCGGCATCTTAAAAATTTGCTCCAATAAAGCACCTAACCCTCCTTTTTATCAAAACAAACTTGTACTTCAATAACCACAAAAAGCCAGAGGTCGTATTTTTCCAACTAAACTTATTTTCCTCCGAAATAACTATACGCCAAACTATTGGTTAAAAACCAATTTTGTCCTTAACTTATGGTTTAAATAGCTATAACCTTTGTTTGCTTGGGACTGGACAAATACATATCTCTCCCCGAAAAGGAGTTAATGGAAAAGTTAAATTGCGGGGACGTAAAAACCTTCAATTTACTCTTTCGTTCCTACTACAAGCCTTTGTTCTTTTATGCTTTACGAATCACCCGGGAACACGAAGCCTGCAAAGATATTATTCAGGAAACATTTTCACAGTTTTGGGAAGAGCGCAAAAAAATACCTGTTCGGTACTCCATTAATGCTTACCTGTACCGCATGGTGCGGAACAAAAGTTTAAACTACATTCAGAAACAAAAAAGACAGGCCGAAGGAAACCAGCACTATGCTTACCTGCTCCCCCACCATACTGCTATTACGACCAATCTGGACCATCAAAAATTGCTTCATCTGATTGACCAACAGGTAGAACTTTTTCCCCCACGTCAAAAGCAGGTTTTTCTTCTTAGTCGAAAACAAGGACTGAGCCATAAGGAAATAGCCAGGCAACTGGGGCTCTCTGTCAAAACTGTTGAAACCTTCATTTTCCGGAGTTTAAAGCAACTTAAAGTTCATCTGAAAAAGTTTTCGTAAAAAAAGATGGTTGGCTTGTAAGTGATCTTTCAATTTGAATTGCCTTAGAAGCAGATTACCAAATCAGACTAATTACGATGAAAGCTGAAAATCACTCTGTCCCGTTTTTTCGAACTTCGGTTTCAGCCTTAAGTAAGCCAACATTCCAGCAGTCAGGCGGCTCCGGAGTACTCTCGGTCGTTCGGCCACTGGAAGATTCGGCGCAGGAAACTGACAAAGAATGTGTGGATCGACTTGTGTGCGAAGACCGGGGTGCATTCCGGAAACTATTCGAAAAGTACTACAAAGAGCTCTACGTTTTTGCCCGTCAATATGTGCACTCAAGCGAAACCTGCAAAGATATCCTGCAGGATGTTTTTTCCTACCTCTGGGAAAAGCGCGAGCAACTGGAAATCAATCAGTCGGTTAAAGCTTATCTCTACCGGGCGGTTCATCATCAATGTCTTAATTGCCTGAAGAAGACAAACATGACGCATCGCCATTTAACCAGCTTTCACCTGCAACAACAACAAAGTTTTTTATACCAGCAAAATGCGCATGACCAGCTGCAGGAAAAGGAACTGCAGGAAACAATTCATCAAGCCATGGCGTCCTTGCCCGAGCAATGCCGAAAGATTTTTTTACTGAGCCGCGAGCAAGGCCTGAAGCACAAAGAAATCGCCCGACAGCTTTCCATTTCTCCCAAAACGGTTGAAGTGCAGATTTACCGGGCATTGAAATACCTGAAACAACAATTACCGGTTTCAGCCACGAGAACCAAAAAATAAGAAATACTCAAAAATGAAAACACCTCATAACATCGATCAATTAATTCTGAAGTACCTGGAAGGGTACATCGCTGCCAACGAATGGACAGAACTGGAGAACTGGCTTCAGGAAAGCACTGAAAACCAAGCCTGCCTGGAAGAAATGCAGTCGGTTTGGCTGGCTGCCGAAACCGAATTGCAAATTACCCCAGACGTGCTGGATCAGGAGTGGAAAAAACTGGAAAGGCGAAACTTCTCTTCTCAATCGCCAACGATCAATTGGCTACGGTGGACCAAAATCGCTGCGGTTTTCATTTTGGGAGCCACCCTCTCGTGGGGAATTAGTAACTACCAGATCAACCATTACTTTGCCCAGCTGGAAGAAAGCGTAATCTCAGCCCCGATGGGCGCCAAATCAACCATCTCACTACCTGATGGTTCCACAGTAATTCTGAATGCCGGAAGTGTTTTGAAATATTCGGGGGATTTTGGCAAGGATGACCGGGAAGTATCGCTCGAAGGAGAAGCTTTTTTTGAAGTCGCTCAGGACAAATCCAAACGTTTCCAGGTTCGCACTTCCGACATTACCGTAAAGGCCTATGGCACCAAGTTTAACGTAAAAAGCTATGCCGATGAGCGGACCATTGAAACAACCTTGGTGGAAGGCTCCGTCAGTATTGTTAAAAATAGAACGCAAAAAACCAAGCCCGAAGAACTGTTCTTAAAACCCCACGAGCAACTGGTATTCTATAAAGCAACCAGTCAAACTCAAACCATTGAAACACAAAATCAACCAGCCAGTCAACCGGATACTGTCCGAGAGAAAAAACCAGAGAAAATCCTGATTTCCAAAGGTATTGACCCGAAGCTTTTCACCTCATGGACCGAAGATCGGCTCATTATGAAAAGTGAGCCCATGCAAAAAATGATTGTGAAGATTGAACGGAAATACAATGTCAAGATCCATTTTGAAGATGCTGACCTGAAAGATTTCCGGTTTTCCGGAATAATTGAAAATGAAACCCTTGAGAATGTATTGGCCGCCATCAGCATCGCTTCACCGATCGACTATACCCTGAAGGACAGAGATGTCTGGCTACGCAAAAAAGAAGACCAAAAAAACAACGACTAAACAACACAGAACTGTATGAAAATCAAACCTGACCTTACGACAAAATCCTTGATGTTCGTGTTTCTGACATGGCTGCTGTTGCTGTGCACTCATTCCGTATCTGCTCAAACGAATGACTTGTCAGTCAACCTCACGAACTCAACCATTCAGAATGTCTTTAATGCCATTCAGGAACAAAGTGATTATCGCTTTTTTTACAGCGATGATGTCATTGATCTGGATGCCGTTTATTCCATTTCATTCAGCAAAAAGACCATTCTGGAAGCCCTTGAAATCCTGAAAGCAGAAACCCGGCTTTCGTTTAAAATTGTTGAGAAAAAATTGATTGTCGTCTCCAACGACCAGCTTCCTAACGACTCATTCCTAGTGCAAGGGCGCATTGTGTCGGCCTCGGACAATGAGCCACTTCCCAATGTGAATATTGTTATTCAAGGCACAACCACCGGGCAAATTTGCGATGTGAACGGCAACTATGCCATCGAAGTCCCTTCGAAAGATGCCGTGCTTGAATATTCATTCATTGGATTTAAAAAGCAGCAAGTGCCGGTTAATGGAAGATCAATCATCAATATAAGTCTGGAAGAAGATATTGGTGCCATTGAAGAGGTGGTCGTCACCGCTTTAAATATTGCACGCGACAAGAATTCACTGGGCTACTCGGTGGCCCAAATTCAGGCTTCCGATTTCAACCAGGCCAAAGAGAACAACCCCATCAATTCCTTAGCGGGTAAGGTAGCAGGCTTGCAAATTACCAAATCGCCAACCGGCGTTGATGGTTCGTCACGCATTGTATTGCGAGGAATTACCTCGATGCAGGGAAACAATCGCCCCTTGTTTGTAATTGACGGAATTCCGATGGATGCCGGTTACGGCGGAGCTGGCCGCTGGGGTGGAAAAGATGGCGGTGACGCATTGTCCGACTTAAACCCGGAAAACATTGCTTCCATAAGCGTATTGAAGGGAGCCGGAGCAGCAGCAGCTTATGGTTCGCGCGGGGCCAACGGTGTTATTCTGATTATGACAAAGAAAGGCTTGGAGCGTGATGGCATTGGCATATCCCTTTCCTCCGGTTTCACCTTCGAAAATCCGATGGTTGTTCCTGACCTTCAAAATGAATATGGACAAGGTGCTTTTGGCGTTTACCCCAACATCATTGCCGGCAATCCCTCCTACCCCCTGAAAGATTATCCGTGGATTTGGAGTTATGGCCCCCGAATGGATGGTGAATTGCGTATTGGATGGAATGGTGAAGAAGTTCCGTTCAGCAGTCAGGGTAACTCGTACCGCGATTTTTTCCGGACTGGCACAAGTTTTACCAACACCCTAGCCTTTGATGGAGGCAACGATAAAACCACTTTCCGGGCATCCATTACCAATCAGGACTCCAAAGGAATCATGCCCAACAACGATTTAAGCAGGCAAACCATCAACTTGCGCGGAGCTTCCAAATTTGGTAAAAACATTGATTTAGATAGTAAAATCACCTACATCCGTTCGGTGGTAAACAACCGGCCTTACCTGGCCGAAGACGGAGCCAACATTATTCAAACGCTGGGAATTATGCCACGCAATATCTCCTTGGAATCACTGAAAAATAACATTACGGATGCTGCCGGAAACGAGATGAAGTGGAATACGGATAACACCTTCAGCAATCCCTACTGGATTTTGGATAAGATCAGCAACGAAGATGAAAAACACCGCCTGCAGTCCATGTTCTCTGTCGATTGGAGATTCTCTGAAAAGCTGAAGTTAACGGCGCGTTCCGGTTTCGATTTTTACTCCAAAACAACCAAAGATCAAGAGGCTCCGGGGCGCCCGAACCTGGAAGTTGGCCGAGGTTCCATGAGCCAAAGTATGAGTCAGGGCATGGAGTGGAACACCGATGTAATGGCTACTTACAACCAGGCAGTCGGCGCTTTTAACCTTACGTTGAGTGCCGGAGGAAACTACCGCTACAACCAAGGGAAAAGCCTGTCGCAATGGGGAAGCGTCATGCGTGTACCCGATTTTTACAACATCAAGAATTTCAAGAACTACGGAACCAGCGAGTGGTTTTCTGAAAAAGAAGTGTTTTCGCTTTATGGTCTCGGACAGTTCTCGTTTCAAAACTACCTCTACCTTGATGTGACTTTGCGCAACGACTGGTCGTCTACCCTGCCCCTGCAAAACAATTCCTACCGATACCATTCCGAAAACCTAAGCTTTTTGTTTACCGAAGCCTTTGGCTTGAAATCATCGGTTTTATCTTCGGGCAAAGTGCGAACGTCTTATGCCAAAGTTGGAAATGACACCAGCCCTTACCAGATTAGTCAGTACTACAGTGTTTATCAAACACAAACCGACTTTCCTTTAGGAGGAATTGGTGGCCAGCTTCCCCATTACGACCTGGAGCCGGAAGATACCTACTCGTGGGAAGTTGGAACCAACCTGGGCTTTTTCAACGATCGGCTCAACCTCGATGTCACCTATTACAACAGCCTATCGGTCAACCAGATTATGCCGGTTACCCTTACGCCATCCACCGGATATGCCAGCAAATTTATGAATGCGGGAAAGATCGAAAACACAGGATTTGAAGCCCAGCTGAATGCCAGCCCGGTCGTTTCGGATGGATTGAACTGGGACGTTGTTCTCACCTGGTCAAAAAACAATAGTAAGGTAAAAGAGCTTTACGAAGACATGCAAACACTCCCCCTGGCTGACGAATTTCACATGACCATTGAGGCGCGTCCGGGGCAACCCTACGGTATCATTTACACCACCGACTACAAGCGCGATTCTTTTGGCAATGTGTTGATTGACAAAGATGGCTACACCCAGGCTGGTGAGAAAAAAGCAATGGGAGATATTAACCCCGACTGGATGGGAAGTATTTCGAACAACCTGAGCTATAAGAATCTGAAGTTTAGCTTTTTGATTGATGTACAGATGGGAGGCGATGTGTATTCGTGGGGGAAAGCTTATTATTGCCTATTTGGAACCGGAGCCGAAACGGTGGAAGGACGCGAAGGCTGGTACTCCACTCATGATCCGGCCACTTATTACACCACCCCTCTCCCTGGCGTTGAGCCGCAAGGTTTTATTGAAGAGGGAATTATGGAGTCGACTGGCAAACCCAACACAACGCCCATCGATCCGCAAACTCATTGGTACAATTTGTACAATCAGCAAATTGGTACCGAATGGATTCAGGATGCCACCAACGTACGCTTACGAGAGGTTGTTTTAGGGTATTCCTTGCCGAAAAGGTGGCTGGAACGAACTCCAGTCAGCAATTTAAATTTGTCGCTGGTGGGTCGTAACCTGCTCTTTCTTTACCGGGCTATGGACCATGTTGATCCGGAATCGGGCTACAGCAGCGGAAATACCGGAAACGGAATTGAACACATGTCTCTTCCTTCAACCTCCAGCTATGGATTTAACCTGACCGTCAACTTCTAATAAAAAAACGATGTACACCATGAGAAATAAGAACAGACAAAATCAATGGGTTATAGTGATTGCTTTCCTACTGCTGCTGGCTTCCTGCGACGATCGCTTTGCCGAGATTAATACCAGCCCCAATGACATAACAGATATTCCGAGTGAATACCTTTTTGCCAATGCAGTACGTCAAACATTTTTAAGCAACACCTACCTTCACTTTACCTTCGGTGGTCAATATTCGCACATGTATGTGGGAATTAATGACTCGCGCTACATCGATAGCTATTTCGATCATTTTACAGGAGCCGAATACCGTTATGTTTTCGAAAATATCTACCACGGACCAATACGAAACATCAACCAGGTTATTCTTCTTACTGAAAGTGGAGGCATGCAGGAAAATGCCGTTCAGCATGCCATGGCCCAAATTGTGGCTTCAGTTAGCTTTTTGCGTTTGACCGATGGTTACGGAAGTATACCCTACGAAGAAGGTGGTTACGGACAAAAAGACATCCTCTACCCGGAATACAACAGTGTTGAAGCCATTTACACCAGCCTGATGGATCAGCTGAAAATAAACATGGAACTCCTGAAAACGGCGCAGGCTGAAAACGCCTATCCCGGAGCAGATCCCCTATTTTCCAACGACCTGAGTAAATGGGTTCGTTTTGCCAACTCATTGCGTTTACGAATGGCCATGCGCATCCGTTTTGTCGCGCCACAAGCAGCAGCTCCCATCATTCAGGAATGTTTGAGCCAACCACTGATTGAAGAGAACAGTCAAAATGCCGGCTTAGAAACTCAGGACAGTGATATTGGGGAATTTCAAAACCCACTGTATAGTTCATACAATTACTGGAAATGGAAAATGAGCCAACTGTTGGTTGATCAGCTAAAAGCAACCAACGATCCGCGCCTGGAAGTTTTTGTTGCTCCAAACTCCAATGGCGAATTTGTGGGAATTCCCAACGGCCTTTCCGACAGCTATTTTTCTGAATGGGATTGGGCCGGCACCTCAAATCCGTCGGACATGCTGGTTGGGCGCGGCGCTCCGATCTATTACATGTCGGCTGCCGAAATCTGGTTGTTACGTGCGGAAGCAGCTTTAGCGGGTTTTGTCTCCGGAAATGCGAATGACTACTACCAAACTGGCCTCCGGAAAGCACTGGAGCAATGGCAGGTGTCACCTAGCCAGGCCGATGAATTCCTGACATCAGTTAATGCTACTCTGGCAGGAACCGAAGAACAGCAACTCGAACAGATTTGCACCCAACAATGGCTTGCTTGTTTGCCGGAAACCTACGAGGCCTGGTGCAACCTGCGACGCACCGGCTATCCTAAAATTGCCAAACGGCTTGCCCCGATTTATGAACCCGGCGCAAGCGAGGGGAAACTTCCCAAGCGCTTCCGGTATCCGGCAATAGAAACCAACATCAATCAAGCCAATTACCTAAAAGCAATTGAAGAGCAAGGCCCTGATGAAATCACAACGCCCTTGTGGTGGGATGTCCGTGACTAACTGAGGCCTTCAGACAGAAATAGAAAAGTAACGCATTATCAATAACCTTTAAATGAAATAAAATGAAAAAGCAAATTAGTTTATTATTGGGCCTTTCTGCATTCGTTTGTCTATTGGCGGTTACCTCATGCAAAGACGATCCGGAGCCTCCAAGAGCAGAAATATTTTTTGAGGTGGATGAAAATAATCCCTATTCGATCCAGTTTACTGCAATGACCGAAAATGCAACCAGCTACTCCTGGGATTTTGGCGATCAAGAAGGAGTAAGTGCCCTAAAAGAACCTCAATACACCTATGCCATGTCGGGCGATTACACCGTAAGCCTTAAAGCCATGGGCGAAGGAGGCGAAATTGAAGTAACCAAGCAAATCAGTATTGCGGCCTCCTTATTGGAAATGCTTACCGGCGGACCAGAAGCCAGCAATGGCAAAACCTGGGTACTGAGTAAAACAGCTTCCAACAGCGATGGCGCATTTTCCTTCTCCGGAACAGTTTACCAGGCTGCCCCCAACGATGTACTGACCATGTTTGGAATTGGCGGCGAATATGACAATGAATACACGTTTCACTACGACGGCAAATACTCGGTAGCACCTAAAAACGGTCAGGTTTTAGCCAGCGTCATTCATGCGTATGTGAACAATACAATTGTTGGCGAACCAATTTGGGATTTAGGCCTGGCTGTTGAAACCTTTACAGCACCAACCAACTCAACCTTTACCCTTCACCAGGAAGATCTTTCATTTACTGCCCGCCAGGAAAACCCACAAACACAAACCGTTTCTGACGTTGAAACCATCACTATAAACGATGCCGATTATGTTTCCTTTTCTGAAGATGCCTATTTTGGAATCCTGACCTATGAAACTAAAATTGTTATCCGCGACATTACCTCCGATCGAATGACGGTTTCTATGTTGGTTTCTACTTTAAGTCCAGAAGCTTACCCTGAAGACTTTATGAAACCATCTATCATGTACACCCTTAGTTTCGATGCCAAATAGAGTTGATCGTTCATTGAAGCAGTTGCGAATTACCAGAAAATTGCTAAAATGAGAAATTGTTAAATATTTAAAATCTTTAATAGATGTTACTACGGTATGTCATTGTTTGTTTTATTGCTCTATCCTTTGCTGCCTGCAGTTCCGGAATAAAGCCGGAAAAAAAAGACGGGTTCTTAAAAGTTGACGGACAACATTTTGTTGACTCAAAAGGACGGCAGGTAATTCTTAGCGGAATAAACTTCATCAGTAAAGATCCGAATGAGAATTATATGCCCCCGCAGGGAAAGAAAACCTTTGAGCAATTCAAAAAATGGGGATTCAATTGCATCCGCCTGGGGATTATATGGGATGGACTGGAACCCCGGCCGGGAGAGTACAACGAAGCCTATTTGAAGGAGATTGATAAAAGAATTGATTGGGCGCGCGAGCAGGGACTTTATGTCTTTCTGGACATGCACCAGGATTTATATGGCGCCAAATTTTCAGACGGAGCACCCGATTGGGCCACGCTAGATGAAGGACAGCCTCATCACCAAGGAGCAGTTTGGAGCGATTCTTACCTGATTAGCCCGGCTGTTCAGACAGCTTTTGACAATTTCTGGAACAACTCGCCGGCACCAGATGGCATAGGCGTACAGGATCATTATGCCAACCTGTGGCAATACATTGCCAGGCGCTATGCCGATAATACCACGGTCATTGGTTACGACATCATGAACGAGCCTTTCATGGGATCATCAGCTCAAAAAGTGATGCCCCTGATGCTAGGCGCTTATGCGCAGGTGTTAGCTGAAGAAACCGGACAAATGCCTCCTTCGGCGGAAGAGCTGGAAGCCATGTGGGCAAGTGAAGAATCGAGACTGAAAGCCTTGGAATTCATTGCCTCAAAGGAGAAGTATTCAAAAGTGGTTGATGCGGTTTACGATCTGAGTGCTGATTTTGAAAGGACTCACTTGCAGGCTATGTATCAAAAAGTGGCCGACGCCATTCGTGAGGTTGACACCAATCATATTCTGTTTTTCAACCATAACTATTTTGTGAACACCGGCGTATTAACTGCTTTGGAAGCAACAACACTCCCCGACGGAACCCGCGATCCGCAGGTAGCTTACGCAGCGCATGGCTACGATTTGGTTGTTGATACAAAAGAAGTGGAAAACCCAAGCTATGAACGTGTCGAGTTTATTTTTGAGCGAATCGCTGAAAGTGGCCAACGGATGAACATGCCCGTACTTCTCGGTGAGTGGGGCGCTTTGCATGGCAAATCATCAAAAATGGTTGAAACAGCCCAGCACTTGGTGAGCCTGATCGAAAAGCACAATTTCAGCAATACCTACTGGGCACACTACAGTGACATTGCAGATTATCCTTATTTTCAGAATGCCCTTATCAGACCGTTCCCTCAAGTTATTTCCGGCAATTTAATCGGATATGATTATGACTTTGAAACCGGGAAATTTACCATGCAGTGGGAAGAAGAGGCAGGAGTTCAGGCCCCGACAATCATCTACTTGCCATGGCTCTCATCGCTTAGTGAGGAAATCAGCATCATCCCCGAGTCGGAGAAACTTGAAACAGAGCAGCTCAAAGATTCGGATGCCGGTTGGTTATTGATTCCTCCCTCTGAAAAAGGAGGTCAACGCAGCTTAAGCCTTCAGTTTCTGCTTCAGGATAAAGAAGAATATTTGATTATAGAACAATAAGCTTCATTGAGCTTCTTACAAACAAAAACAGACCGTTTCAATAAGGTATTTGAAACGGTCTGTTTTTGTAATATTCTGTTAAGATTGAACGGCCAGTTTCTTTTTCGAACCAGCCCAGTTCGCTTGCATCTATCGCAGGTCAATCACTTCTACTCCGGGATGATCCTCTGCTTTGAATTCAAAGTCTGAATCTTTTACCGGCACATTGGTTTTCAGGTCTTCCACCAAAACCAGGTAGCTGTTGCCTTCCTTTCCGACCATCTCAGCCTGACGAATTAGCATACGCTGCTTGTCAACCTGGATACGAATCTTGCTGTATTCGATTTCTTCATTTTCCGGAAACAGATCAATAATATACACGGAAACGCCCGCTACAGTTTTCTCTTCAACAAACTGATAGTTAAACCCTTTTTCGTAAATGGTAAATAAAGTAGAAGGATCCATCATCTCATTCATTTCATCATCAGCCTCAGCAACGGTAACCTCTCCGGCATCTTTCATGTAAGTCCAAACTGTTTTACCGTTGTTGAATATCTCCATTCCCAGCTGCAACAACTTTAGGTGAAACTGCTGTCCTTTTAATAAAATCTGTCCTTTATTTTCTTCATGAATTCCTTCGGCTTCATTGTTCATCACATAATTAAATGAGGCACTTATGGATGAATAACTTTGTGTGGTACTGGTTACTTTCTCCAAAATATCTTTGGCTTTCTTATCCTGCTGCGCGAAACCAACACTCCAAAACACCATTACGGTCATTAATACAACTAATCTTTTCATCTTATTATTTAAAAAATTTTTACAAGCTACTCAATAACTGTTCCAAACTATATTCATCCTGAAGGAGTACCTGTCTTGCTTTACTTCCTTCGCTTGGTCCTACAATGCCGGCTGCTTCCAGTTGATCCATGATTCTGCCTGCCCGGTTGTAGCCAATGGAGAACTTACGCTGAATCATGGACGTTGACCCCATTTGATTCATGACAACAACTTTAGCGGCATCATTAAACAATTCATCACGGTTGCTCAGGTCAGTCTCCAAACCTCCACCTTCTTCTTCACCCACATATTCAGGCAGCATAAAGGCAGTCGGGTACCCTTGTTGACTGGCAATATGTTCACACACCCGTTCAACCTCCGGCGTATCAACAAAAGCACACTGCAATCGCGTGATGTTGCTTCCCGTGGCTATCAGCATGTCTCCTTTACCAATCAGCTGGTTGGCACCAGGAGTGTCCAAAATCGTTCTGGAATCGATCATTGAAGCGACCTTAAAGGCAATACGCGTTGGGAAGTTCGCTTTAATTACACCGGTAATAATGTTTGTAGACGGACGCTGTGTCGCAATAATCATGTGAATACCAACAGCACGCGCCAACTGGGCAATCCGGGCAATCGGAAGTTCCACTTCTTTACCGGCGGTCATAATCAAATCGGCAAACTCGTCAACCACCACAACAATGTAAGGCAAGTAGCGATGACCTTTCTCCGGATTTAAACGACGTGCAATAAATTTGGCATTGTATTCCTTGATGTTCCGGGCATGGGCTTTCTTCAGCAAGTCATACCGGTTGTCCATTTCAATATTCACCGAATTCAGCGTGTATTTTACCTTCTGAATGTCTGTAATAATAGCTTCTTCATCATCCGGTAACTTGGCTAAAAAGTGCTTTTCGATGGTTGAGTACAAGCTCATCTCCACTTTCTTCGGGTCAATCAAAACAAACTTGAGTTGAGCCGGGTGTTTTTTGTATAGCAATGAGGTTATGATGGCATTCAAACCGACTGATTTCCCTTGCCCGGTAGCACCAGCCACCAAAATGTGTGGCATCTTGGTCAGGTCAATCAGGAATGTTTCATTTGAAATGGTTTTCCCCATCACAATGGGCAAGTCGGCATTGCTTTCCTGAAACTTTTTGGAGGCAATAATTGAGCGCATCGAAACCACTTCCGGTTGCTGATTAGGCACCTCGATTCCGATGGTTCCACGACCGGGAATAGGCGCAATAATCCGGATTCCGAGGGCTGCCAAACTCAAGGCAATATCGTCTTCCAGGTTTTTAATCTTGGCAATACGAATACCCGGCGCCGGCACAATCTCATATAGGGTAATGGTTGGCCCAATGGTTGCGCGGATTTTTGTAATTTCAATTTTATAATGACGTAGGGTTTCTACAATCTTGTTTTTATTCGTAACCAGTTCATCGTTACTCACCTCGGCATTGCCTGATGAATGATCATCCAGCAAATCGATAGCCGGAAACTGATAGTTGGATAAGTCAAGCGTAGGATCATAATCAGAGGTCGCTTCCTGCTCATAATTTTCATTCGTTTCCTCCTCTACTTTCTCAACCGTCATTTCCAGGTCTTCCTCATCCTCCGCTTCTTGCTTAGGTGCTGCAAGTTGCTCCTTTACATTAGCCTGAATTTTTTGTTTATCAATCGACTCATCCATCACCAGATCCTCACTATCGGGATCGAAAATAGTTTCGATTGTATCGTTTTCATCAATAACTTTTGAAATGCTCTCTTCGGGAATCACTTCCGAAACCGCATCAAAAGACTGTGGCTGTTCCTCATCCTCCAGAATTTCCTTCACTCTTCGCCCGAAGAAATCTTTTACCCAAGGAACAAAGTTTTCAAAAGCAAACAGCATGATCAGGAATAAACTGAAAACTAACAAAAAGAAGGTTCCGACATACCCCACTAACGAACTTAGCCAAACAGCCAAGTAATAGCCATTCAAACCTCCCAAGTACAAAAAGCCTTCAGAATTTACATTCATCAGAATCAGGCCCATAAACAAGGACAACCAGATCATACTGACAAAGGCTAAAAGCATGGTGCGCCAATAGCGGAACAAAGGACGTTTGAAAAACTGGAAAGCCGTTACAACCAGCATAAAGATCAATGCAAAGGAGGCCAATCCAAAGCCTTGATTGATGAGAACATGGCTTAAATAAGCTCCGGTTTTACCGGCCTTGTTTTCCACTTTAATATCGGTATTGGCAAGTAGCTCCCGCCAGGATAAATCCAGTTTGCTGTGATCTGCATGACCTGAGAATAGGAAAGAAATAAAAGCGATTAACAAATACAGTCCGAAAACAAAAAGAAATAAGCCAACAGTATAGTTGAATTTATCACTTTTCAGTAAGGATTTGATTCGCATAAACACACTGTCTTTCTTCTGCACTTGCTTTCTTTTGGTCTTTTTAGCCATAGGTATTTTTCAAAATTCGAACTGCAAAGTTAACGAAATTTAAACAGCTTATCGTGCCCTGAACCGAGCTTAAGTTATCAAAAAAATCAGCTTGAGGATTGATCGTTCTGATAGCCTTTGGTTCCGGCACGAAAAAAGAAACCTCCCCTGCCTGGTTCCGACTAGCGAATTATAATGTAAAAACGTACCCGCATTGACAAATCATCACCAGATCCAGCCCCTTTTCTTCAATCTAACACAATTCAACAATCACCTGCTTTACAACAGATTAAAACCACAAAAAACGAATCATTCCACCATACTAATTTCACCCATATTTTTCTATGTTTGTTTATCTGGCAGGTTTAACTCAAACAAACAACCATGCAAAAATTAGCCGTTATTGCGATGGGAGGCAACGCCTTACTGCGCGACAATGAAGTTGGAACAATTGAAGAACAGGAGCGAAATACCACCGATACACTGGAAAACCTGATTCATTTAATCAACGATGGTTATAACCTGGTCATTACCCATGGCAATGGCCCTCAGGTTGGAAACATCTTAATGCGCAATGCTGCCGGAGAAAGCCTGTACAACATTGCCCCCATGCCCTTGGACGTGTGTGTGGCCGATTCGCAAGGAGGCATTGGCTACATGATTGAACGAATGATGCGCAATGTTTTAAACAAGTTTGGCATCAACAAAAACATCATTTCGGTTATGAGCATGGTAACGGTTGATCCGGCTGATCCGGCTTTTCAAAATCCAACCAAGCGCATTGGCAAAAATTACAACGAAGCCGATGCCAACCGGCTTAGTCAGGAAAAAGGCTGGCAGTTTAAGCCAAGTGCCAAACACCCCGGAGGCTGGCGCCGCGTGGTGCCCTCTCCCACTCCAATTGACATTCTTAACAAAGAAATTATAGCCCGCATGGTTAACGAGGGGAACATTGTAATAACCGCCGGCGGTGGAGGCATTCCCGTTTACCTCGACGAAAAGAAAAATGTGAGAACCGTTGATGCTGTTATCGACAAGGACATGACTTCAGCTTTGCTGGCCTCCAGCATTCATGCTGATGAATTTTACATTTTAACCGATGTTCCTTTTGTGTACAAAGACTTTGGGCTGGACAGCCAAGAAAAACTCGAATTTTTGAACTACACAGATACGCTAAATTATTTAAACAACGGTACCTTTGGCGAAGGAAGCATGGCACCAAAAATAAGGGCCTGCCTGAAATTTATAGAAGAGGGCGGTCAGAAAAGCGTGATTACGGAAGCCACCAAGCTGGCCGATAAATCTTACGGATCAAAAATTACGATGAATTACGATAACCAAACACTTGCAGAATGATACCAAATCTTAAAAACCGCAATTTTTTAAAACTTCTGGACTTTACTCCGGAAGAAATTCACGAGTTGCTGGAACTTGCCGAAAAATTGAAACTGGCCAAATACAATAAAGATGAAGAACAATTGCTGAAAGGAAAAAACATTGCACTCATCTTTGAAAAAACTTCAACGCGCACCCGCTGTGCCTTTGAGGTAGCTGCCTACGATCAGGGAGCACATGTCACCTATATGGGGCCTAGCGGATCGCAAATTGGCTATAAGGAATCGATGAAAGATACCGCCCGTGTATTGGGCCGAATGTACGATGGTATTGAATACCGGGGATTTGGACAGGAAATCGTGGAAGAACTGGGAAAATATGCAGGAGTGCCTGTTTGGAACGGCTTAACCAACGAATTCCACCCCACCCAAATTCTGGCCGATTTTCTGACGATGAAAGAGCATGCCAACAAGCCCCTCAATCAAATTGCATTCTGCTACCTGGGCGATGCCCGAAACAATATGGGAAATTCGCTGATGATTGGTGCGGCCAAAATGGGAATGGATTTCCGGGCTGCTGCCCCTAAAAATTGTCAGCCCACAGCCGAACTGATTGAAACTGCTCAGCAAATAGCCGCTAAAACAGGAGCCAAAATCACCATCACCGACAAGCTGGAAGAAGCCGTGGAAGGATGTGACTTTTTATACACCGATGTTTGGGTTTCGATGGGTGAGCCGCAAGAAGTTTGGGAGGAACGCATCAAACTGCTGTTACCCTACCAGGTCAATGCCCGGGTCATGCAAATGACCAAAAACCCGGAAGTTAAGTTTATGCATTGTCTCCCTGCATTTCACAACTGTGAAACCAAAGTTGGCAAAGAAATTTACGATCAATTTGGAATTGAATCAATGGAAGTGAAGGAGGAAGTTTTCGAAAGTCAAGCCTCTATCGTTTTTGATCAGGCAGAAAACCGAATGCACACGATCAAAGCGGTTATGGTAGCAACTTTAGCTTAAACTAAAAATGAAAAGGGCACTTTTGCGAGTGCCCTTTTTTATTCCGATTACTTATCTGATTTGTCTTTTTCTAATTTAATTCAATCTGATATTTTACGCCAAAAGTAAGCCATCTTCCAGGTTGACGAATATTCCCCAAATCCACATACTTTTGGTCAAATAAATTGGTTGCCGAGGCTGAAACCTGCAACTTGCGGGTTTTCCAGTACACTTTCAGATCCGTTAGCCAGAAGGATTCATAGTCGGCTTCTCCAACATAAATAGCATCTTCAAATTGAGCATAGCTACCATTCCGGTCCTGAAATCGGAAGTTCCATGCCCCCATCAGGTTTTTCCATAATTTATGGTCCACCGAAAATACAAACTTGTGCTTCAGGTTGTCCAAAGCATAATTCGACAAATACTCACTTTGACTTTTATCCAGTTGATTATAGGCATAGTTGGTATTGATCCGCTGAATAAAGAACGGTTGTCCCAGCAATTCCGGAACATTCAAAGCGGCAATGAATTCCAATCCATTACTTTTAATTTCTGTCAGGTTGCGGGTTTCCCATAGAAACTCTTCACTTTCGCGTACCCAATCAATCAAATCTTTTCCAACACGATGATAATAACCAGCCTGTAAATGCAAGTAGCGGTTATTCAACTTCAGTCCACCTTCAATCGTTGTGGATCGCTCGGGTTTTAAATCAGGATTGCCCTTGTTCGTAGGGCCTGCGTAATACAAATCGGTAAAAGTGGGCATGCGCAAGGACTTATTGAATGATCCATACGCTTTCAGCCCATCAGTTAACTGGTAGCTCAAATCCACCCCGGGATAAATGTTCCATTCATAATTCAAGTCCGAAATCCAGTTTGCCATAGCACCACCCGAGGCAGTCAGGTTCCCCAGATAAAAAGTATGTTCTGCAAAGTATGAAACGCTTGTACGTGAATGGGACTTGGTAAATTGCTGCCCCTTTTCTCCCGGAACATCAATCGGTTCTTCCATCGTTTCACCCAACACATTGCTCCAAATATTTTCAGATCGAAACTCAGCGCCAAAAGCAGTTTTGCCCCACTGGCTGGTAAACCAGCTATTGATAGATGCCCCCAGCACATCGGTCATATGATAGTTATGTCCGCTGTACCACGACGCCGGGTTGTCGCGAAACAGTTCGAACCGATCCTGATGCCGTCGCCAGTATAAAGCCGGGGTAAAATGCAATTTCTCTCCGGTTTCAAATTTCAAAGATGCAAAGGTGGTTTTGGTCTGCTCAAACTGATTAGGATAGGCCGGGGTGTAAAAACTGTTGGCTCCAAAAGACTTATTGGAGTGGCCTGCCTGTACATCCAATTTTCCGGCTTCAGCCTGCAAAAGGCCATGGTAAAACACATTATAGCTATCAAAGTCCGTATTGTCAATATAGCCGTCCGAAGCCATATTATTAATAGCAATAAAGTTGCTTAGCTTCCCAACTTGGGCATTGGCCGAAACATTGAGATCGCGAAGCTGGTGCTCGCCATAAGTCAAATCAATAGCAACCTGATCGGCCAGCAATGGTTCGGTAACAATATTGATAGCACCCGAAAAGGCATTGGGACCATAAACCCGGGCAGCGGGTCCTTCCAAAATTTCAATACGTTTGATGCTTTTAAAACTAACCGGTAGGTTAAGGTTGTGATGACCGGTTTGCGGATCGGAAAGATTAATTCCATTGAGAAGAATAAGTGTTTGATCGAAAGAGCCTCCCCTGACGGAAACATCGGCTTGCACGCCATGCGTACCCCGCTGTCGAATGTCAACACTCAAAGCATACTCCAGCAGGTCTTGAATACTGTTGACCGGAGCCGCATCAATCTGATCTTTCTCAATCACGGAAACAATCCGTGCCACCTGTGAATAAGTTACAGGTGCTCTTTGGGCACTGACCTCAATCTCATCAAGGTCATATTCCATGCTCACTTCCAATCGATCAGTTTGGGCAATCGTTTCGTTAATTCCAGCCACCATAAAATAGGTCACAGCCAACACGGCAATGTGCACCTGCTTATTCAGCGCCTGAAACAAGGAATACCTTTGACCTCCCCAACGTTTGAAAACAAGCTTTTCAGCCCATTTGTACTTAAAATTTAAATTTTTCATTGATCTGTATTACTTCTATAAGTAATCGGTAACGGCAAATGTAAAAATATCTTTCCAAAGGCAAAAGCCAGCCAAAAAGGCAATTATCAAAGATCAAATCTAGTCCTGTTGAACCAGATCAAAATTGCCCATCATCTTCCTTTCAATTCTAATCCAGATTTATCATTTACTTGTAGAAAGTCAACCTCAACATGTGGAGCATTCCATACACCACAGCCTCTCCTGTGCATAGACAACAAAAATTCATATTGAACAAAATCATCACATCCGCTGTACGCTTCAGCAGTTCATAGCCAAATCCTGCATCATTTATACTATTTAAGCATGGAACTTGTGGTGTGCAGTCCATAAATAAAAAAGCAGTGAATTGACAACAAAAGAATTAGACAACAGGTGAGTTTTTGTATTGGCAAACAGCAAGGCAATGGAGACAAAAACCATTAATATTTCTTTTTAAAATACAAAAACCAATTTCCTTTTCATAGCCAATCTAAATAAAAATAACTTGTTTAACGACATGCAAAACAACTTAGACAAAACTATGTAAACTTTGTAATTTTACGTTAAGCTTTAATTATCAATGCGTATCGATTTCCTTTATCATGAATAAATAAAATCGAAGAATAAAAGACGTGAGAATCCTTTTCAATACGACAACAGTTATTTATATTTGTTCTAAACAATAATCAATAAAAACACGCTGCCATGACACAAGTTCAATTTAACAACGCATTGCTGGGATTGCAAGACAAGTTGCTTTACTATGCACTTAGCCTGACAGCTGATCAGGAGAAAGCCCAAGATCTTTTACAAGAAACGTTTTTAAAGGCGTTAACCTACCGTGATAAATTTACGCAAAACACCAATTTTAAAGCGTGGATTTACACCATCATGAAGAACACCTTCATTAATAACTATCGGAGAAATGTAAAAGCCAAGAGCACATTTGATGGTGCGAATAACGATTTTCACCTGAAATTTTCAAAAGATAAGATTTATCCTTCACCGGATTCATTTTATAGCTCAAAGGAAATCCTGAAGAACATTAACGCACTTGAGAATGAGTACAAAGTGCCTTTCAAAATGTTTCTTGATGGTTATAAATACAAGGAAATAGCCGACAAATTAAGCCTTCCGTTAGGAACAGTTAAAAGTCGCATTTTCTTTACTCGCAAAAAATTAGAAAAAGCATTGAAGGAATACGCTAACTAGTCGTTAGTTTTCTTTAAGTGATCATACCGGATAAAAAATGGTTCGCAATTGTGGACCATTTTTTTTATTTTAGGGAAAATCCAAACAATGATTTTCAATACAGAAACCGACATGAAACAATTAGCAGTTCATTTAGCCAACGGCTTTGAAGAAACAGAAGCCATTACCATTATTGATGTTTTAAGACGCGCCGGACTTAACGTTCAAACCGTTTCGGTAACGGATAGCAAAACCGTGACAGGGGCTCATCAGGTTCCGATTGTAGCCGATAGCCTTTTTGATGAAGTAGACTACCATGGTATTGATGCCATTCTGTTGCCGGGCGGCATGCCGGGTGCCAAGAACCTGAGTGAACATCAAGGCCTTCGGGAACAAATCCTCCAATTTAATCAAGCAAATAAGGTACTGGGAGCCATTTGTGCTGCTCCGCTTGTATTTGGGGACTTGGGTATTCTGGAAGGCAAAGAAGCAGTTTGCTATCCCGGCTTTGAAAAGGAGTTGCATGGTGCCAGGGTTTTGAAGGAGTCGGTGTGCGTATCCGGACACATTATCACGAGCAGAGGTGTTGGAACAGCACTGCAATTTGCCTTAAAACTGGTTGAAGAATTAGTCGGTAAAGAAAAAGCCGATCAACTGGCACAAGCAATGCTGGTGGAATAATTAAAGTAGAAATGCCTCCCCCTTTAGCTGAATTTGTTTTTAGCCTAATTCAGCTAAAGGACTTTGTTTTTCCCCAGGAATTGAAAAATAGAAACGGGTACCTTCTCCCGGCTTGCTGTCAACCCAGATTGTTCCACCATTTTTTTGAACAAATTCATTACATACAAGTAAACCCAATCCTGAACCATCTTCCTTATTGGTACCTTTTCGCTTGAGTTTCGAATCAATTTGAAATATACTGTTGAGCTCTTCAGCAGACATGCCTACACCATTGTCTTCCACACAAATAATAACACCATGTTCGCTGTTCTTTACATGCGTTTTTACCCATCCATTTTCGTGGGTAAACTTAATGGCGTTGTTCAGCAGGTTACGAAGGATTGCTTCGAGCATCATCGGATCAGCATAAATGGAAACATCTTCCGGAATGTCTGATAATAATCGAATTTTTTTCAGCTCGGCATGGGGCTTAAGCAGGTTCTCAATCTCCCTATAAAGCTCATGGCAATTAAGTTGCTTCGGGCTATACTCCAACACTCCGGCTTGGGAACGAGCCCAATTAAGTAAATTATGCAATAAGCGGAAAATGGAAGTTGTTGATTTGTAGATATCGCCGCTAAATTTAATTCGCTCTTCATCGGAAAACTGGGGATAGTTCCTGTTAAGTACATACGCATATCCCATTACCGTATGAAAAGGATTCTTCAAATCATGCGCAATAATGGAGAAAAGCTTATTCTTGGCTGCATTTAACTTCTCCAGTTCTAGCCGCTGCTCTTCAATTCGATCGTTTTTCCGGCTAAGCAATTCATTCACCCGCTGCTTGCTCAGATAAGCTACTGACAGGAAGAATATTAATCCGACCAATACCAATATCGCTACAATACCGGTAGCACGTAATTCTTTATCTCGCTTTATCTGCAACTGATCAAGCTTTCGAAAAGCATTCAAGCGTTCAATCTCAGCCAGATTTTGTTGAGCCTGGTACTTTTGCTCCAATTCAGCAACCTGGTTTGTCCGCTCTTCACTCAGCAAGCTATCTTTATAGGAACTGTACAACTTAAATGCGTCCAAGGCATCCTGAGGTCGCCCCATATGCTCATATGTCAGCGCCAAGTCATAGTAATTAAGCTGGCGCAAATAATAGCCATGGGAACTAATCAGGTTCAAACTCTCATGAAAAGCCTTAATCGCTTTATCGTAGGCTCCCAATTCGCGATAAACACTCCCTAATCCTTCCAAGGCGAAGGCTTTGTTCCTGGTATCCCCTAATTCTTCAAATACTTCGATGGCTTGTTGGTAGTATTCGAGTGCCCTATGCAGGCTATCGCCTGTATTCACATAGATGTTAGCGATATTATTCAATGCAATGGCTTCCCGCTGCTGACTTCCGTGCTGCTTAAAAAGGTGTAGTGCACGCGCATAATAAACCTTGGCTGAATCATATTGTTCCTGATTGTAATACGAAACACCAAGCCCATTATAGTTTACACCCAAGCTGTATAAATCATCAATTAGCGTATTCACTCTGGCCGCTTGCCGATAGTTCTGAATGGCCTTATCATATTCTCCAATGCGGGAAAAAACCATTCCCAGATTGGAATACACGTGAGCTAAAGTCTCATTTTCTACTGGATCACCATACCGAAAGAAGTTTAACGACTTATAAAAATAATCAACTGCTGAGTTGTATTCTCCGGTAAAATAATGAACCAACCCAATAGAATTGTAGGTTTCAACCAAGTTAACTGAATCCCCTTGCTGACTAAAAATATGCTCTGAAATCTCATAATTAGCCAAGGCCGCATGGTAACGATCAAAATAGTAGTAGCACTCAGCTTTATTAAAATGCGCCAAACCCAACAGCAATGAATCATGCATAGAGCCAGCCAGCCCAATAGCTTCGTCTGCCATGGCTATACTCCGGGCACTATCGTTTGAAGCATACGCAGCTGCCAGTTCAACCAAAACCTTCGCACGATCCACTCCTTCCAAGTCCTGGAGCTTTATTAATAGGCTACCGGTACTATCTTGCCCCTGCGCGACCCCATAGAGCAGGATTACAAAAATATTCAGAATAAATGTTTTCATCTCTCAAAAGCAAGCCATACAAATATGTTGAAATTAAATGAACTTTTACTCAAATAACTTACATAATCCCTCTAAAACCGACACAATTGAAATTTTTCAGCCTGAAGTGATACCCTAAAAAAAGAAAAACACCTTCAGTCAGCTTTGCCTTCCGAAGGTGTTTTTCCAACAGTCTTTTATATTTCTTTTTAAGTTCTCAAGAATATTCTACTTACAACTCGCGAATCTTAATGTTTCGAAACCAGATGGGGTAACCATGATCCTGAAGACCGATGTAGCCTTCGCGGGCAATTCCTTCTGTAAATCCGGGGAAGTTTTTGAACTTACTGTTCTGAACCAATTCATCCCACTCCGGTGTCCACAAGCTGTATGCAACCACCTCCGTTCCATTCATGGTATGCGTTACCTTGCCATCTTTCACTTTAATGACAACCGTATTCCAGCTACCTGCCGGATTTACTGTTTTCGGATCAGCAGGAATCATGTCGTACAATGAACCGGCTAAGTGGCTGGCAATTTTATTATCCGAGGCATTGTCGTTGTCAAGAATTTGCACTTCAGGAGCCGCAAAATAAATAGGTTTTCCCGGCACTTCACGCACATAGTAGAAAATGCCTGAATTTCCCTGGTCACTGGCTTTCCAGTCAATCGACAGCTCGAAGTTCTTAAACTTCTTTTCTCCAAAAAGGATATCGCCGCCGGCACCATGCCCGGGTTGCTTGCCTTCACCAATAAGGACCTTCATCGCGTCGTCCTCCAGGGTCCAGTTAGCCGGCATGGCCTGACCATTGCATTGACGCCAACCGTCAAAGTTTTTCCCATTAAACAACAACACCCAGCCTTCCTTTTTCTCTTTTTTTGTAAGCTTGTTTGCCTTTTGAGCTGAAACAGAAGCTACGCCCAGCGTAAACACAGCCATCATCAGGATGGTCATCCAATTTTGTCTTCTCATGATTTAAATGAATAATGCACAGAATTGTGCCATTAATAATTAGTTATTTAGGTTAATACGGTACCAAATGTAATAAAATGGCCCTGCTAAACCTATTAACTCATCAGAAAAAGAAGTTTTGGTGGAAAATAAAAAGGCCCTCCAGTGGAGAGCCTCTTTGTGTTTATTGTTTATTGTTTGTTCTTTTTAATCCATTCTCTTGCATTAACAAATGCTTCGATCCAGGGAGCAACTTCATCCTTCTTCCGGTCGGCCGGATAGTACGGCCAGTGCCAAGGCTTAAATGCCCGCTCCATATGCGGCATCATCGCCAAATGACGTCCGTCTTTCGAGCAAAGCGATGCCGTGTTATAATCCGAACCATTCGGGTTAGCCGGATAAAAATCATAGCTGTATTTGTAAGGAATGTGGTATTGATCTTCTGTGTAAGGAAGGTTGAACTTACCTTCGCCATGAGCAATCCAAACACCCAGTTTCATTCCTGCCATTGTTTTCAGCATCACTGAATCATTTTCAGCAATTTCAACATTGACAAAAGCCGACTCGAACTTGTCCGACTCGTTGTGCAACATTTTTGGCCTTTGCTCATGCTCAGGGTAAAGTAGTCCCAACTCAACCATCAGCTGGCAACCATTGCAAACTCCCAAGCTCAAAGTATCCTTCCGTTTGTAGAAGTTTTCCAACGCAATTCGGGCTTTTTCGTTGTATTTAAAAGCTCCGGCCCAACCTTTAGCTGATCCTAAAACATCGGAGTTTGAGAAACCACCCACGAATACGATCAGATTCACATCCTCCAGCGTTTCGCGTCCCGCAATCAGGTCAGTCATATGAACATCTTTCACATCCAGACCAGCCAGGTACATCATGTAAGCCATTTCACGATCGCCATTCACCCCTTTTTCACGAATGATAGCTGCCTTCAAGCCGCTTGGCGTACGACGATTCAGGTCGATGCCATAATCCGCTGCTTTTCCGGTGAAGTTTTTGAAATCGTATTTCAGCTCATTCTTCTTGTAGTTTCTGAAACGCTCCAAAGCCAGTTCCTCACCGCTTTGTTTGCGATCCATCAGGTATGAAGTTTTAAACCACAGTTCGCGTAATGAATCAATATCCAGGTCGAACTGAGCCTCGAAGTTTTTCACTGAGAAAGTGCGTTTTCCGGCAGGCTGCCCAATCTTAACAAACTTCACGCCTGCCTCAGCCAATTTCGCTTCAAGGCTTTCTGCATTTGCGGCCTGAATAACAATTCCTGGATTTTCATTAAAGAATACTTTCGCCGTATCCTGCTCTCCCAGACCGGTTAAGTCCAATTGCAAACCAGTTTCGTTATCGCTAAAGCACATTTCCAGCAAGCTGGTAATTAAACCTCCGGAAGCAACATCATGCCCCGCCAAAATCAATTCTTCTTCAATCAAATCCTGAACGGCATTAAATGCTTTCAGGAAGTAAGCCGGATCAGCAACTGTTGGTGCATCCTGCCCCAGTTTGTTGATGATTTGTCCAAAAGCACTTCCTCCTAACACCAACGGAGTAGATGACAGGTCGATGTAATAAAGAGGTTTGCTGGCATCATTCACCGCAACCGGCTCCACCACCTTCTTAACATCAGAAACTTCACCCGAAGCTGAAATAATCACAGTTCCCGGAGAGTAAACGACATCATCCTTGTATTTTTGAGTCATTGACATGGAGTCTTTTCCTGTCGGAATATTGATTCCCATGGCACAGGCAAAATCACTGGCAGCTTTTACAGCTTTGTAGATTCTGGCATTTTCTCCCTGATTTTTGGCAGGCCACATCCAGTTGGCACTCAACGACACGCTTTTCATTTTATCCGGCATAGGCGCCCAGATAATATTCGTCAATGATTCAGCAATAGAAAGGATAGAACCACTTTCAGCATTGATCATTCCGGCTACAGGTGCATGTCCAATGGTCGTCGCAAATCCGCTTTTACCTTGATAATCGAGTGTAATAACACCAACATTATTTAGAGGCAAATGCAATTTCCCCGCTCCCTGTTGCTTGGCAATACGGCCGGTTACTGAACGGTCCACTTTATTGGTCAACCAGTCTTTACAGGCTACGGCTTCCAATTGCAGTACATCTTCAAGGTAAGTTTCAATTTTATCCTGATCGTAAGCCAAATCAGCAAAATTGGCTTTCTCTGTTGTATCGGTCAAAACTGTTTTTGGAGGATTTCCAAACATATAGGCCAACTGCCAGTCAATTGGTTTTTCTCCAGTTTTCGAATTCTCGAAAGTAAACTGCATATCGCCTGTCGTCTCTCCAATTACATACATCGGAGCACGCTCACGGTCGGCAATATTTTTCAACAAGTCTACATGTTTCTCGCTCATCACCAAACCCATGCGTTCTTGCGATTCGTTTCCAATAATTTCCTTCTGCGATAGGGTTGGATCGCCCACCGGCAATTTGCTTGTATCAATTTTACCTCCGGTTTCTTCAACCAACTCCGACAAGCAGTTTAAGTGCCCACCGGCACCGTGGTCATGAATCGAAATAATTGGATTATCGTCAGACTCAGCTAACGCACGGATGGCGTTGTAAGCCCGTTTTTGCATTTCGGGGTTAGCCCGTTGTACGGCATTCAACTCAATGGCATTTTCAAACTCACCAGTAGCTACCGACGAAACGGCACCTCCGCCCATTCCGATGCGGTAGTTGTCACCACCAAGCAATACCACTTTATCTCCAATACCGGGTTTATCTTTCAAGCTGTCTTTCTTGGCACCAAAACCGATACCACCAGCCAGCATGATCACTTTATCGTACCCGTACTTCTTGTAATTTTCAAAGTGCTCGAAAGTTAAGACTGAACCAGTAATCAGCGGTTGTCCGAATTTGTTTCCAAAGTCGCTGGCACCATTCGATGCTTTAATCAAAATTTCTTCTGGTGTTTGGTACAACCAAGGACGCTCTTCCGTTGCTTGTTCCCAATTACGGGCACCTTCGCTACGTGGGTAAGAAGTCATGTAAACGGCAGTACCTGCAATTGGCAAACTTCCTTTTCCTCCGGCAATCCGGTCACGAATTTCACCTCCTGTACCCGTAGCAGCCCCGTTAAAAGGCTCAACCGTGGTTGGGAAGTTATGTGTTTCAGCTTTCAATGAAAGCACTGTTTCAATATCTTTTACTTCGAAAAAATCTGGCTTATCTTGTGTTTTCGGAGCAAATTGCTCAACAACCGGTCCCTGCACAAAGGAGCAGTTATCCTTATAAGCCGAAACAATTTTATTAGGATTTTCTTTGGACGTTTTCTTAATCAGCTGGAAAAGGGACATTTCCTGCTCTTTACCATCAATCACGAAAGTTCCGTTGAAAATCTTATGCCGACAGTGTTCCGAGTTTACTTGCGAAAAGCCAAACACCTCACCATCGGTTAACTTACGTCCCATTTTTACAGCAACCGAATTCAGGTAGTCAATTTCTTCATCACTTAAAGCCAGTCCTTCCTGTTCATTATAAGCGGCTATATCATCAATTTCCAGAATTGGCTCCGGTTTTTTATTGATCGTGAAAATTTCCTGATCCAGATTTTCATAAAGTCGTTTCAGCATGGGGTCATAACCAGCTGATTGGTCAGGAACTTCAACAAACTCTTCCATGCGCACAATACCGTTCAGCCCCATATTCTGAGTTATTTCAACCGCGTTGGTACTCCAGGGGGTTATCATTTCTTTGCGGGGGCCAACAAAAAAACCGGTTAATTTGTCTTGCTCAATCAAGGTCGCCTCGCCAAACAACCAGCTTAGCTTTTGCACGTCTCCATCCGAAAAAGAAACAGTAGTTTGAACAGCAATAATGCTGCTTTGAAAGGTTTTAAAGAATAAAATCATGTTGAATCGGTTAATGATTAAGAGATATGTTATATAACACACCACAAAGATAAAAATTCCTAAAGAAGAAACATTCGAAAGAATCTGAAAACCGATTAATGTGAATAATAAAGTCAATTTATTAACAGTACCGCCACTTTAGAACCTCCAAAATAGTCGCTCAGCAGCCGGTCTGCATCGTTCAGCACCGCTTTGTCAAAGATTCAGTCAATAAGTCAGCTTCAAGTTTAAAGAACGAAAGCGCCGGCTGAGTTTCTCATTTGGAATCTCGCCCTCCGAATACCGAACATTGAATTAAAAGTAAAGGTCTGAATTGTATATACTAAACCGGCCCCGTATTTCAGAAAAATACGGGGCCGGTTTGTTTCTGTAGGAATTTCAACCTACTTCTGGAAAATCCATTGAGGAAGGGGCAATTTTCAAGAATCTGCTTCTTGTAGGAAACTCAAGATAAACCAGATTGAAATGCTCTAAATCCAGGAGTAAAGCCAACTACTCCTTGATCAGTTCCGGGTTGTTGGCAAATTCCCACATATCAAGATAAGAGAGTTTGATGATATCTTCCAGCTTTTGCCAATTAATCAGCTCCACATGATCCGACGCCTGATGATAATCCGTGTGTCCTCCGGTATGGAACCAGAAAATTGGAATATCCCGCTTGGCAAACCCACTGTTATCGCTGCCTCCAACGGGTTTCTCAACCGCGCTAAAATTCACATCCAAGTTTAGCCCGAAGTCTTCAATGTGTTCTTTTGATGTTTCCTTTAAACTCGTGGCTGCTTCGGTATAAATCATAGCCACTTTATTCCCTGGAGCATCGGGAGAACCATTCCTCCCCACCATGTCAAAATTGAGGTAAAGCATCACTTGGTCCATTTCGTCAAAAGCCTCAATAAAATGACGCGATCCGAGCAAACCACGTTCTTCGCCGTCCCACAATGCAAAAATGATCGTGCATTTGGGTTTTACGCCTGATTCGATAAAAGCTTTGGCGATGGTAGTCACCGCAACAACACCTGAACCATTATCGTCGGCACCGTTCCAAATATGACCATTGTGTTTTCCCAGATGATCGTAGTGTGCTCCCACAACCATGATTTTGTTGGGATCTTCACCTTCGATGCGAGCTAAAACATTGCGAAGTCCCAACACCTTGGTTTGCGCATTCACATCGATTTCCAGTTCTCCTTCTACTGCTTGCGAGTTTGTTTTGAGCTTGGCCGCCTTGGCTACTGTCTCTTCCAAAATCGGGCCTTTCTCTCCCAAAATTTCTTCCAACATTTGTTTGGAAATAGAAATTACAGGCAAAGTGTGTTTATCACTCGGAAGCCTCAACTTTTTGTCATAAAAACTATCGGGTTTCATATCGCTTTCCAGCATGGCCTCATTATAACGAAAAGCCGGATTGGCTTTCCAATCGTGCTGCTCATCTTTCTGCGGATCGTACTCCAATATGGCTACAGCACCTTTATCAAATGCGGTTGTGTTTTTTTCCTTACTTCCTATCTTTAGCTTTTTATCGGCAATCAAGCGGGCTGCTTTTGAGTCAGGAGCCCCATCGCCCGGAAGCCCTGCAAGACGAACCACAATTTTGCCCTTCACATCAACACCGCTAAAGTCATTCCGGCCCAATTCTTTGTTGTCAATGCCGTAGCCTATGAAAACAAGCGGTGCTTTTACAACTCGGCTCTGACTGACAAAGGACACCTCAAAATCGGTTTTATAGTGGAAGCCTACTGTTTCATTTTCCCGCACAAGACTTATCGCCTGTGCTTCTGAAGGTTGAACCTCAATTGCGGAAAACTCCTGAAAATATGAAGTTAATTTTTCATCTTTCAGTCCAAGCAGTTTTTGGTAGCGATTGGGAGTCAATGTTTGCTCATCGCCATTGGGTTTTAAAGTATACAGCTTAAATAAACTGGCCAAATAATCACCGGCCAGGTAATTACCAGCTGTTCCAGCTTCGCGCCCTTCCATCCAATCGGATGCTAAAAATTCGAGCTGCGCTTGAATGACATCCCGATTAATGGTTTCCAATCCCTTCTCTTTCCCCGATTCTTGTGCCAACAACGACAAATAGAAAGTGGATGCTAATATTACAGTCAATAAATGTTTCATAGTTCCTCGCTCACTGAAGTTTTAAAAATATTTTCATAACTCACGAATAGATGCGCAAGATAATTAAAAATTATTTTTTCATCTTCCAGCAGAGAAATCCACTTTTCTGCATTCCGATTTATCTCCCCAAACAAACCTTTTACTCTCACATAATCAGCCTCACTAGCTGCATTTACAACAAAATTTCTCCAATCACCACTAAGCAGTATGCCCTCACTTCCACAGCGCAAAAGAAGCAGGCGTTGGGTACTTGGAGAACTTCCTCTCGTTGACCATCTGCCATCCTTTTCCTACTTTTGTCGAAAATTAAGACCATGACTTCCAAATTTGAAAAGTACCACCAACTGCGTAACCAAGTCGACCAACTTTCAGAGCAGCTTTCAAGCTTGCACAAAAGCCACATGGCCTGCAAAAAGGGCTGCGACCTTTGCTGCATGGACTATGATGTGTTTCCCATCGAGTTTGAAGCCATGAAAGAAGCCTTGCAAAACAAGCAGGTTGATGTCCAAAAATCCGTTGATGGAAGCTGTATTTTCTTGAAAGATCATACCTGTCAAATTTATGAGCACCGACCTATTATTTGCCGCACACACGGGCTTCCACTTCTTTTTATGAATGACGACCAATGGGAATTATCAGCCTGCGAGCTAAATTTTACTGAATTTGATGATGAAGAGTTCAATACTGAGAACACCTTTCCACAAGACAAATTCAACAGCAAACTCTTTCTCTTAAATCAGGCTTTCCTGAAAGAAAACGACTTGCCTTACTCCGACTTTGATTTAATCCCAATTCAGAAATTAAAAGGGTAAGCAATCCACCACTACCTGATTTTATCCGGATCCACCACCAAATGCTTGATGGATTTGCCATGGTCGCCGGTGCGCGACGAGTATGAAATGTGCAGTCGGCCGTCCGGTGTCTGAATCAAGGATGGATAGGAATAGCTGCCACTCGACTTGCTGTGTGGCTCATCCTTTTCCAGGTAGGTTTTCCATTTCCAGCTTTGGCCTTCATCGTCCGACAACATCAGCACCACCTGGTAGCGCCCGTCTGAAACATCATTGCCCACAAAGGCCCAACGCCCATCCTGCAGGTTAAGCAGTTCCACGCTGGCCGTATTGGGGATATCCAGCTTTTGGGTGTACGACCAGCTATAGCCATTGTCTTTCGAGACACTTCGGTTTACGCGGGCCGGAGCATCGCCGCTATCGCGCATGTAGGCCACCAAATCGCCATTAGTGCAAAGCGCCAGGGCCGGCTGAATGGGTCCCCGCCCAACAATGGGTTTGGAGGGCTGCCAGGTTTTGCCATCATCATCGGAGAGCGCACAAATCGACAGGTTAAACCCATCCGAATACAAGGGTAGCACCATTCGCCCACTGGGCAAAATCAAGGGTTTGATGCGGCTCATCCAACCAATGCTACGCAAAACGGGGTCGTGGCTTGCTTTTTTGATCTGCTCGTCGTATAAGGGTGCATAACCGGCCCAGCCATGATGCAGTTCCGGCATTTGCTCAAATTGCGCTGCGATTTCTTCAACAAACTCCTCACTCGGCTTCAGCAAAATATTATCCTGCCACTCCCACACCGGAGCTCCCAGCTTATCGTAGTTGGTGCTTGTGCGTGTCCGCAAAATCGATCCTTCCCAGCGGTTACCATTCACCGCAATCCAAACCAAAAACAACTTGTCCTGGCCATTCAAAAACAGCACCGGGTTGCAATCGGGGATGTCCGGCGTGTCTGCCATCAGAAAAGGCTTGCTCCACTGCTTCTTCCCTTGCTCTAGCCGCGCTCCCATGATTCGCACATCGTCGGATTTGCGCTCGCCACTGCCCTGAAACCAACAGATCAGAAGATCGCCATTGGGCAAAGCCACCAAGCTGCTGCTGTGCACGTGTTCTGACTGTTCCGGGAAAATAAGCTCCTCGCTAATTACCGCTTGATACGAATCCTGTGCCTGCAGGCTTGCCACTCCTGCCGTCAGCAGCAAGAAAAATATGATCGCTTGTTTTATCATCCTTGTCAATTTTTAGTTAAAGATAAGATTTAGCTGCTTTTAACGGGCGGCCTGTTCTTTTTCCTGAAACGAACCGGGAAACGAGCATTCCAAAACCTTGTTGCCACTCCACTCCCGAATCCACGTTTTAAACTGGCGCTGGTTTTCCTGCAGCACAATCACCCGACCACCCGCTTTCGGGTCTTCCTCATTGCGCATCACTTTGGTTACTCGCCCATAAGCCAAGGCAATGCCATGGAAAACACCAATGTAATCGTTGATATGATCATGTCCGGTGAAAGTCCCCATCACATCTCCCCCATGAAGCATAGCAGCAAACATGCCCGTATTGATATCGGGGCTGCATTCATCTTCGTTTTTCACCCCAATAGGAGGCGCCAGTTGGTTGTTCCACGCTTGAGTGTATTTTGGCAAGGGAATATGAAAGAAAGCCAGGGCCGGCAAGGGTTGCCCTGCATTAGCCGCCGTATAGTCGCGACTCTTTTGCAAGTACCAGTTGACCTGTGAAAAGTCGAACCAGCCGTAGCCATCCACCTTTGGTTTCAGGGTACTGTAGGCATTCGAGTCCATGCAATAAAGCAAGGCAGCCGTCTTTTGGGTTTGTCCCTTCACGGTTAACACAAAATTGGTGCTTCCCGTCAGCGTGCCTATATCGTGGTTCAGGCAGCCCGGAAACTGCTCCACAAAGTTGGCCAGTTCCTTTCGTGCCATGGCATCCCGGGCATCATGGTTTCCAAACACCACCACCCAGGGAACATCTTCTGCCTCAAAAATGGCAGCCAGCTTTCGATAAATTTCCCGAGGTGCATGCTGACTGGCAATGTCGCCGGTGAGTACCGCCAGCTGCGGCTTCTCTGCCGCCAACACCGAACTGATGACATCAAACACCTGCAAGTTTTTCCCTTCTTCCAAGTTGATGTGCGTATCGGTAAACTGCACCACTTTAAAATCTCCATCTGAAGTAAAATCAAGCGATCTTTTCTGTTGAGCAGTCCCACTCAAAGTCCAGAATACAAGCAACAAAAGGGAATAAACCAATTGTTTCATCTCTTATTTTTTTAGTTTGAATTCATCGGCCAACTGCCCTTCCGAATCAATCGCCTGGTACGAAAGCTCATCGCCATCAATCTTCAGATACTGGTAAAACTGCCCACGCGATTTCTGTACTGCCGCATACGGTTCTTCTCCAATATCGCGGGTTCGCGAGGGAATACCAATGGAAATAATATAGGCCGTACCATCCTTGTAGGAAGACACCACTTCGCCCTGCTTCATTGGCTTGGAGCGCATGTAATAGTGAATATGTCCACCAAACACCAGGTCAACATGGTATTGATCAAACACAGGAACCCAAGCTTCCTGGATGTCGTAATAAGGTTCTTCCCAATTGTAAGGCGGAAAGTGAAACATGGCAATTTTCCAGCTTGCCGTTGTATTTTTTAGCTGCTGCTCAATCCATTCGGTCTGCAACTCGACCGGCGATGTGGCATCCAACATTAAAAACAAGGTGTTTTTGTATTGAAAGGCGTAAGTATGCTCCGGAATAATTCCGGAAGGACCTTTCTCGGGGTAGCTAAACATTTCGCGATACATCCATGCCCCCAAACCGCTCCGATTATCGTGATTGCCAAGAGTGGACATCATGGGCCGCTGACTCATTATACCATCGGTATAGCTCCACAAAGCATCCCATTGGTCGCGGTGCAGGCCATCGCTCACCAAATCGCCAACGATAGAGTAAAACGCAGCATCCGGATGTTTCTCAAAAGCCATGTTCAGCAGCTTGCCCCACTCCTTGGAAAAGTGTGTATCTCCAAACCAAATGAAGGAGAAAGAATCATCCTTCGCCTGGGTGCTAAATGAGTTTTCCTGTTTCCAATCGGCATCATTCGCAAGGCGGTATTCGTAGGTTGTTCCGGGCTTCAGGTTTCGTAGTTGTGCCGTAAAGCGATGACAGTAGCGATCGTTCATCAGCATTAAATCTTCCATCAAAAAAGGAGTAGCATCAACAGTTTTCACCTCGTCGCTTCCCTTTTCCCGATACTCCACCTGACCTGTTTGTACCGAATTGGCTGTTCGCCATTGAATATCCATGGTCGTTGCCGGATCATCGCTCCAGCTGAGCAACAGTTGATCCGGGTTAGCCGAAGACGGATGCTCGGTTGCCCGAAAAGCACCAACAAAGTGCGACTCGGTTCCCCGCCCGCGGATGGTGGTCAGCAGTTTTTGTCCTTGCAAAGCTTCCGGCACCTCTTCTAAAACCAGCTCAGTCCAATCGTGATAGGTAAATGCCCCATCAGCCATCGTTCCCACATACTGATGCTTTGGGAAAAAGTTACTCAGCTCCAATTCGTCGGCAGGATTTTGTGGTCCCACGCTCACCAAGTAGTGCATCCCAAAGTTCTCAAAGCCATTAATCCCCAGGCCAACGTGTCCGGCATCAAAATTCTTTTGCCACACCTCATAACCCGTAATTTCATTTTTTAGCTTCATCGCTGTCTTCTGAAATCCCTGCTCTTCCAACCAAAACGGGACCACCTTCTGCTTGACACTTCGCAGCACCGAAACAACTACCGGCACATTCACATCAAACATCCAATACTTGCTACTTAAAACCTGCAACTCTTGCTCGTTGAATAACTGAAAGGCCTGCTCGTAGGTAATCGCCGCCAACTCTTCCTGGCTCTTCGTTTGATAGAGCTCGGTTACCTTGGCATCAATCACTTCTGCAACAGATGGTATCTCCGGCTTCGGCCCGGCACAACCGGCCCAAATCAACAGCCCAGCCAGCATCACCAAACAACTATTCATCTTTAATTTTTTCATTATTTCCATAAGTCAATCTCTTGGGTATTAGCTCTAATTTTGTTTGAATAATTTCAATTAATATACTTTCGGACGTGACGGCCCCGGGTAGGGTGCAGCACCCTCGGGGTCTCCAACTTCCACATCTAACAGCTTCGGATCGTTGGTTTCCGGCGCTTCAATAAAGCCATGGTAACGCCCCATCCAGTAGTCCCGAACAAAGCCGGTGGGCTCCATAATCCGATGCCCATGGCGTCCTCCGTCCAAAACAACAGCATTGCGGCTTCCCCGAACCACATTCTTTTCGCGGGGAGAAATCGCTTTCAGCCCGCCTTCGTACGACGTGTAGCCTGCTTCAACATGCAAATCATCGCGATGTGAATTCCGAAAGGTATGCTCCGTTGGATCAAGCGTCCATGCCCTCAGGTGCTCCACTGATGCCTGCACATCGCAGTCGTTGCCGGTAATCACACCATAAGCAAAGTTGAACCAGGGAATGTGCTCCATGCGTTTCACCTCCCAGGTACGTTCCAGGCTGCGCAAGTACACCGATCGCAAAACCGGATCTTTCTCATAACGCAACAAGGTGTAGTAGCTGTAAAAAGCCAGTTCATCGTCCCAAGGCGCAAGGTTCTCGGGTGGAAACACATTCTTTTGCCGAATGGTATTGGCCGGATAGCCCCAATCAATCAATTGCTGGTAACCATCAGCAAACTTCTGATTTCCGGTGAGCGCCAAGGCCGTTTGCATAAAAGTCAGCGCCTCCAATCCGTTTACGCCACGATCAACGTATCCATAAGGCCTTAACAAGTATTCCGGATTCCACCGGCCCCAGCGGGTTGGCTTACCATCCATATCGTGCAAGGTCCATCCACAGTCGATGATGTAGTTGGAGATTTTTGCCAGGTGCTCCCGCGCCATTTCTTTTTCTTTTCCATCGGCTACTAAATCGTGAAACAAGGACACCGAATAAAAATGGGCAATGGCCTCATCGCTGGAGGTATCCCCTTTCCAATACCACTTGCCATCGGGAGTTGGATACCACTTGGCAGGCAAGCCACCTGATCCATGTTTTCCCATCTCCCCCTTATCGCCTGTTATTGACCAAATGGAACGCGCAAAAAATCCATCAATGGGTGTTACTTGCTCCAACCAAAGCATGGCTTTAAATGACTCCACCGCTTCCTCCCGGGCCTGTTTATCTCCCGTAACCGCATATTTGTAGCACATAGCAGCCAGGTAAGAAGCCGTATGCGAACCGTCGTTATCGCTGATCTCACGCACCCACTCCCCATTTTCCAAATCAAGTGTATGGATGAAGCCCATTCGTTTATGCCCCCACGCTTCCAGGTGATGCTCATAATAGGCCGCTTTCTTCTGCAAAGTATATGGCTCATAAGAAAGAATTGACAGCCCTCCATTTGTTGCAATAAACACTTGCTGGTTGTCAACAGCCAGGGCATTCACCCGGTTATCCGGAAGCCAGATATCCGCTCCGAAATAATGCCACTCGTCATTCAACATACGCACGGCTCCACGCTCGGTGCCAATCCAAATATCCTGATCAAAGCCTCGCTCCAGGCAGGTTGTATTTTCAACCGGCAAGCCATCTTCTCCCCGAATGGTTTTCAGCGCTGCCCCTTGCAACACCCCCAAACCACGGTCGGTCGCAATAAACAAACGACTACCATAACTCAGAAAGTCACGCGTATTTCGTGAAGGAAGAACACCCCAATCGACAAAGTCATCATTCACTGTTTTGCCATCAAATAAAACGATCCGACCCGGGCGCAAAATATATAAGGTTCCGCTGTACGATTCGATATGATCAATGGGGCCTAAACGCACCGGATCAGCATGAAGCTGCGTGCCATCTTCCATTAACATGGTCATGTTGCTGGTGTAATAACCTCCTTCGGGTTTGGTACTTACAAAGCGATCATTTTCCAATCGGAAAATCTCTTCAGAAGTCGCTGCATGCAAAGCGCCGGCATGCATACACACATCAACAAAAATTTGCTTGTCAATTAATTTCCAGGCTTTCCCCTGGTTGCGATAAATTCCGTGGGAAGTCAGCGCCCAAACGGCCCCACCAGCAGCCTTCAGCCGAACAACCTGCTCGGGAGCCTGAGAGGCAGAAAGAAGTTTTCCATCTTCCACCTGGAAGAGCTGCTTGCCAACTAAGGCATAGCAAGTTCCCTGCGTAGCAGCCACAGCCGTTACCGGCTCATCGGTTGGAATTTTCTGAACCGATTCTTGCAGGAAAACTTCATCTTTTTGAGGCTTCCAAAGTTGCTGATCCACTTGGTAGAGCGGTTGCGCAAGCACGCTTCCAAGCACTCCAACTACCAGTATGCAACCAATAACCCAATTTCGAAAAACAGCTTGTAAATCCATCGTTTGTTCCTTTCAAAAGTTTGTAATTCGTGGTTGTTTGGAAAGAAAGTAAGTGGCGTACCCAAATCGCTGAGCAGTTTAAGTACGCCATCTTATCAAACTAAACCAAAACAACCTTATTCTTTATTGAACCGGCTTCAGCGCCGATCTCGTTAGTGTCTTTATTTCGTTTGAAAATCAAACTTACTTTTGAGGCTCACTGATAACTCCCAGGTAACGGCCAATCCAGTATGGAAGCAGCCAAATATCGCCCGCACTGTATTCGGCATGTCCGCGGCCATTGCTGTCCAGGTCAAACCGGTTAGCATTGTGACGGGACACCCGTAACTCTCCTGCCGGCAACACTTCCCGGATGGTCTGCTTTCTAAAGTTGGGCTCCACAAACTCAATATCCTTGCGATGGCTATTTTGAATGCCCCAATCAATCAGGTCCAGAGGGTATTCTCTCAGGTACCAAATCGCCTCTTCAAAATCGTAGTTATCTTTTCCAACCAAGGCCGTCATGATATTCCAAAGCCCTTCTTTCTCCGGACGCTCATGTTCCCAATGGTCCACAATGGCCTTTTTATAATTCGCCTTCAGCGTGTCGTTGAAAGCGTAACGATAAAGTCCCCAATAACCGCAGTAGTACATTTCATCGTCCGAATGGTTCCAGCCGCTGGATAGCATTTTACTCCAATCGTCGGCATCCTCCGGTGCAGGGCCAATTTCTTTCATCGGCCGCATCAGATTCTCGTAATAACCATGCTCCTCCATCAGTTGAAAGGCGGCTTTCTTGTACTTTTCTTTTTGGGTGAAATGATAGGCGGTTTGCAACATCCCAATGTAGTTACTGGAGTTAATCTTCCGGTCGCCAACCATGATTGGGCGGGCATTCACATATTCTGGATTCCAGCGTCCCCACACCGTCGGCTCACCATTCCAGTCCACCAAATAATGGTCGTGCTTCAAAGCATGCGACATCAAGGTGTCGATCAAAGTAATGGCTTTATTTTTCAAGTCCGGTTCAGCAATCAACTCTGCAATGGCCCCAAAGGCAAAGATGTGTCCAATAGCTTCATCGCTGCTGGTTGTCGATTTCCAGTCCCATTCCGGATCCTCAGCCCTACGCCAAGGTTTATCGTGGTATTTATAGCCCCGGCGCTCGAAAGACCGCGACGGAAAACCGGGAACAGGATTAATGGAGTAAAGCCGCTCCATGGCATCCAACGATTCGCGTACATTTTGCAAAGCTTCGGAAGAACCGGTTACCGCATAGCGAAACACTTCGCCTGCTAAGTACATGGTCGTCCATAAACCATCATTGTCAGAAGTTTGGAGGCTACCACTTGTAACATCTCCATCTGTCATGTTGCTCACCGTTCCGTTAAAGCCATGGCGAATGTGACGTTCCCGAACCTGCTTGTCGTAATACATCGCTTTATCATGCAAGGTCATTTCCTTGCGACAGATTTTCCCCAAGCCTTTGTTGGTCAAAATCAAGATTGAATTCTCCGGCCCATCAGCCAAGTCAATCACTTCATCAGATGGTAGCCAGCGTTTGGACGAGTAGTATCGATAACTGCCATCGTCGTTACGCTTAAATGCACCGCGCGTTGATCCAAACCACAAGGCATCCTTCAGCTTGGCAATGGTCGTAATTTCATTCCAGGGAAGTTTTCGTTTAATGGCACCAGGCTTTCCTGTTTTGGTATCCACTTCGTAATAACCATCATTGGTTCCAACGAGCAATTGATCTCCAGCCACTTCAATACAGGTTATCGAAGCATCATCCAGAATGGTCGTCAACCTTTTTTGAGCTGGATTAAAAGTTGACACCGTATGCTGTCCTAAAATCCAATACAGCTTATTCAATGCATCGTAGCGAATGGCGCGCACTTCATCTTCAGCAACGCCCGACCATCGCAGCTGGTCCCAGTCCAGCAACTGCAAGTTCTTCCCATCTGAGATCAGGAAAGTAAAATCATCATCAACTGCAAAGTAACGCACTTCAGGGATCTGATGGCGACGGTATAATTTCCCAGCCCAAGCGTTACTCAACACAGCCTTGTCATCCAAATAGACCAGCTGCTTTTGATGACTCATCAAATCCTTCAGTCCTTTATCCGATGTTGGCAAATACTGCACATCCTTCACCAGTTCGCCGGGAAAAAGAAATTGGCCGGCTTTTGGTCGCAACAAACCATGCGAAGAAAGCACCTGCACATAGCCATTGCGATCAGCAGCCACCCGCTGAAGCTCAACCCGGTCGTTGTTAAAATTGTATTTGATACTGTATTCTTGAATAAAAGGGGTATCCTGAATTTGAACTTGGTTGCTCTTTCGCTGTCCTATGGAAGACAAGGAAAGCATTAGCCCCAAGATAAAGATACCCGATTGGAGAAGTCGTTTACTGTTCATTTCTATTGGTTTAAGTTCTGTTTAAGTTACACTATATTTATTACTGATTTTCTATCGGTTTTAATTTTCACTCAACGCTGCATCAAGCTTTTCCAGGTCTAACTGTAGCGTAAATATTTGTAAAAAACTGGTTGAGGTATCCGATTCACTATTGTCTACTTCCATATTATAAGCGGCTAGCTGGCCATTGTTGGACACCACCAACTGGCTGCGTTGTTTGGAATCGTCCGTAAGCCAGAAGGCTTTCCCAAAATGTGGCCCTTGTTGGACATAAGAGGCAAGTAGATTCCCATCAACCAGACAAAAAATCCAATTGCCGGAAGGATGCCAGCGTAAATCCGACGCATCCGACCGAAAGCTGCTAACCTGCAGAGGTAGCAATTCTTTCTGCGTGGCTTGATCACTCCCCTCAGCCGCGATAATCCACAATTGATTAATTCCCGATTTATCTTTTGCCAAGTATGCAATGTAGCGGCCATCTGCCGATCCGCGCACAATACCGGAGCCCCCACCGGCATGTGTCAACCGACGAATGGAAACCCCTTCAGGCGGTTCCGGGAAATGGATTGCATCACCGGAATAGGCCGTTGTAATCACAACATTTTCGGGGACATCAGCCACAAATAAATCCTGCTGATAATCACGACCATTTTCGGCTCTTACCTTCCCCACAAAAGCCCGCATGGTACCTTTTCGACCAAGCCAGGAATCCCCAAAAGCCCGTTCAATTTCACCAGCCTTTGATTTCCCTTTTTGTGCAGGTTTTAGCAACACCGCAAAGTAATGCGAAGCTCCTTTGGGAGCCTTCAAGTTTGGCTCCATGTAACCAATGGTCCGATCATACTCCGGGCACAAAAAATCATCGTAGGTAAATCCAATTCGCAAGCCATCCTTCGAATATTCATGCCGATGCGTTCCTCCCCGATGGGCCCCGGAGATTGTTGGCCGATCGGTAGCAACTGCTCGCTTATCGAGCCATTGAAAGTGGCCCGCTCCATCAGCACTGACCTCGGCTCCATTCCGATTACGAATGCCGTAATAGCCACGCTCCTCAACCTCATTCAACATCGGTCCATGAATGAAAGCCACCTTATTTTCACTGGGGTGCCATGATACTGCCGCAACCCCCGGAGCAGCCTGCACTCCGGTAACGGATTCCGGCATCCAAAGCACCGTTTCCTTACCAGTTGCCAGCTCTATTTTTTCGATGGATTGACAATTAGCCAAGTCGCTATTAAAGACGGTTCCGCGCGTATCGTAGCATAAGAAACGATCATCCGGAGAGAAATTATCGTTGTTATCCAAGGCATGATTTTTTTCGGAGAAGGAAAGTTGCTGTTCGCTCATGAGTCGTCGATTCTTATTTGTTTGGATTGAAGTTTTTGAAGTACAGCCAATCACGGTGACTGCCAGCACAAAGAGTAGGCAAAAAACAAGGGGGCGATATTTCAGATTTGCGGCATTCATCAATGTGTTTATACCAATTCTTTTATAGCTTAATTTACTCGGAATAAGCGATGGGCTCTCCATTCCTGTCCAAACATATCCTTGGTTCGAACGGTAAGTTTATAAACTCCCGAGGTCAAATTATCGGGAAGCTTCCCTTCCCACATATGCGTTGAAACGCTCGGATAATCCATCGGATAACCAAGTACATCTTCTAATTTATGATCCCCTTTCTCCAGTTCCAGGTAAGGGTTTAACAGATGTACTTGTAAGCTTTGCGGGTCAATTTGATCCTTTTTTTCTAAGTTGAACCACGATCCTTGTCCATTCACTTGCATTTCGACAACTGATTTTTCCGATCCGGCAAATACATTCACCACAACCACTTGCTCGCCAGTTTTGGCTGCATCAATTTGCTCTGGCAAGTAGATATTCATCTGGTAATCCGCCGGACGCCTTGCTGCTTTAAATCGAATTTTGTAGCTATTTTCATCGAAGCTCACAATCGAGTACCCATTGGGGGCTCCGTCATTCATCGTTGCATGAGGTATTCCGAGTTCGTCCTTCAAACCACACCACCAGCTACCACAAACCGTTGCATTCACCAAGTGGTGATGGGCTTCAGCCCCCTGCCATCCCTGGCCAGCATCCAAAAATAAATGAGCTTGCTCATGCGCATGTCCGGAAATGGAGAAGGTATGCTTTCGATCCTGAATCAGTTCCAGCATAGCCTCCTTATTATCACATTCAATGATAGGAGCATGCATCATTAAAACCACCAGTTTATCTGCGGGAACAGCTCGCAAATAGCTTTTGGCAAAAGCAATCTGCTCGCTTGTAAAGTGTGGAGAATAACGGCCATCATCACCATAAAAAATATTGTTCAAGGCAATAAAAACCACCTGCCCGTATTCGAAAGCATAGGTACTTGGCCCAAAGAAGCGCTCAAATGTATCATCCCGCTCTTGATTTGATTTAGCCTGACGGTCGTTGTCATGATTCCCAAAAATATTGTACCACGGAATTCCGATATGACCAATGTATTGACTGATGCTATCCATCAAAAGCGGATCATCGGCAACCAAGTCTCCAAGGCTAACTCCAAAGCGAGCCTCCGTTGCCAGACATTCCTCCACCACATCATGGGCAATGTACTCCACCTCCTTCATGCCACGAGCCTGCGGATCGCCCCAGAAAAGCACGTCAAACTGCTGCGGTTCATCATTCCGTTGCAATGGAAAGTTCAGCTTGCTTTTGTTTTTTGCAGCCTGCTCAACATCATCAAATAAGAAATAATGTTTTGGCAGTTGATTGCTTTTAACCCCAACCTGATAGCCAGCTGGTTTGACCACGAAGATTGCCTCTTCATTTCGAACAGGCAATTTCCAATAACCATCAGCATCGGTTTGAATGACTTCCAAACCATTGGAGACAGAAACCCCCTTCACGCCAGGTTCTCCGGAATCCAATTGGCCATTCTTGTTTTGATCGAGATAGACAAATCCATCCGAAAATGATTTTGCCTGTGCAATCCCCAGCGAACTCGCCAGCAAGCATCCCAAGATTAATATACGTCGAATTATCATTGATTAGTTTTAACATCCCCTGAAACTAAGCAGCTTGGCTAAGTACCGGAGACTTCGGTCGTTATACATTGAATCAGCGGAGGTGCATGGCGCCCCCGCTGATCATTTATAGTTGGTTGTAGAACCTTAATAAGGTTTGTTAGTTCCTTGTAGCAGCCAGAACTTTGACCATGCGCTATCTTCACCATCGGTCGCGGTATAATCCGTTTCCTGAAGGTTTTGAATAGCAGCATCGTAGTTCACATTATTCCGGTCTTTTTCGCTTGCACCATATTGAAAACGCAAAGGCATGGCTTCACGAACCCCCTTCTTGCCAACTGTTAGCTGGGGCAATCCTGTCCGGCGCCAGTCGCACCATGCTTCATGAGCAACAGTCCAGTTGGCGATCCATTTTTGCTCCATAATTTGCTCTATTGAGCCGTCAAAAGCAACACCAGCAACCGTCACATAATCATTGTAAGCATTCCCTACTTCCCAAGTATTCAGCGAAGCTTTTATACCTTTTTCATACCAACTTTGCTGATCGCCAACGTTCCAGCCTTTTTGAGCAGCTTCAGCTAAAATGAAACAGACTTCAGCATACGACATTAAGCGAGCTTTTAGCAAGTCACCTTCGGCCTCCATATAAATATCATCCAGAGCAGAGTTGTGTACATTCGGACCTCCCTGAATAGGATTTGGATTTAAGTTCCAGCCCGAGCCATCTCCAGTTGTCGAAGCAATAGGCAAACCGACATAAACCATCGTATCAACCAATACTTTACCAGCTTCGGCATCATCAACCCACGTATCCGGAGCATACAAAACCATGTTGTTTTCTGCCATGTAAGTAGGATTTAAATACCTAACTCCATCCACAACAACATCGTCTTCGTAGTCCTCTGAAACCTTTATTTGCATCTTCACTGGGTTGAACCAAACATCCAAACGCGGATCTTCCAGCCCTACCAAGACATCGCGGAAACCAGCACAAAGCTGAATCCGATTAAAGTTGCTGGCTGAAGCGTCGTAGGTGACATTTGCTGGCCACGAATCAGCGTTGGAAGAACCAACATAGCTCATCATGGCATCCTCTTCAAATGAAGCAAAAACCGGATAGCTGGAAGCATTACTCATGATCTCCTCAATTCCTTGCTTGGCATAGTCCGGGAGTTTTTCAGAAAGTCGCATGTAATACCTCAACATCAACGAATTGGCAAATTTTCGCCACAATTCGGGATTCCCACTGTAAAGAATATCGGCATTCGGCTGAATTCCTTTGTAGGCCCCAGCTGGCTTCGACAAAAGCGTATTGGCTTCTTTTAGTTCTTCAATGATTCCTTTGTAAATTGTTTCCTGCGAATCAAAAGTCGGAAACAAATCCCCCTGACCACCGTCGGGGGCATTCAAGGCATTGGCATAGGGAGCATCACCCCAGGAATCAACAATATAACCATAATTAAACGCGCGCATCACCAAAGCAACTCCTTGCTGAAACTCCATCCCTTCTTCCATCGATCGTTCATAAAGGTGCTTCGCATTACGCAAGTTCGCATACCAAGTATCCCAACCTCGTTCTTTGTTCCAATCATATTTATTAAGCTCACTTCCCCAGCCACTCTTTTGCACATACTGCATGGTTCCAGCTACCCAGCCTTCATAATTATCCTGCAAGTAAGGATGAGCCGTTTGAGAAATAACTGTTGGAACAACCAAGTTGGGTTGGACAAGATCCGGGTCAACCCCATTCGGGTCGATATTCAGCTCTGTCAGATGGTCTTCGCACGATGCCAAAGCAAGGATTGCAAATACCAACAATATCTTGTGAAATGAATTTATTCTTTTCATGTTTTTCTGTTTTATCCGTTAAAAACTCACGTTCAACTTAAGACCAACAGGAATTGTCCAAGGACTAACATTGTATCGTTCAATTCCTTGTTTAAATTGAATACCACTCCCTTGTACGCCTGATTCAGCCTGGAAAGCTGTTTCCGGATCAATATTAATTCCAGCTTTCGTCCATAGAATTAAGTTCCGGCTATAAACTGAAACAGAAGCATTCTGAATTCCAAGCGACTTTAGAGGAGGAAGTTGGTAGGTCAGTGAAATCTCCCGAAGTTTTACGAAGTCAGCGTCGAATGTTGCATTGCGGGTATAATCCCAACCATAAAAATCCTGATAGCGGATCAGAGGCGTACCTTCATCACCCAAATGCTCTTTAACCATGACAAACTTCCCATTGTCATCATAATAGCCTTCAACACCAGGCATAAACACTCCATCATTTAGGGTGATGCCATTCTCCGTATGTGGAAAACCTCCAGTGTCCGAAGTTGGCCCTCCAACAAGGACAAAGAACATTCCGTCAGGCGACAAATATTCATCGGCATGATCTTTCAAATATTGAGCAATTTCGGAGCCATTCATATCATTCAACTTAAGGGTGCGATCCATCCAGCGCTGCGTGTGTAAATCAGACTCTCCATAACGGAAGGTTTGCGAAACAAACTGCCCTCCTTTACGCCAGTCCAAACTTGCACTCAACGTCCATTTTTTATAAGAAACTGAAGTTTGCATGCCCAAGGTAAAATCCGGGTTAAAGTTTCCAATTACAGGAGCTACACGCTTACCATCGGCATCTTGTAAAGTACTATTACTATCATCCCAGCCTTCATCATCAATGATTGGCCAGCCATAGTAGGGAGAGCCTGGATCATCAACACGAGTCATCGCGCGGTCAATGATTTGTCCGATTTCATCGCCAACCCAAGTATAGGCTCCTCCTTTGGCATCACTCCAAAGCCTGATGTAGTCGAAGCCTTCCGCCAATTCTTCAATTCTTGTTCGGTTTTTAGAGAACACAAAATTCACATCCCAGTTCCAGTTCTCAGTGGCTATTGGTACCCCTCCTAATGAAAGTTCAATCCCTTTACTGGAGATCAGGCCTGCATTGATTTGCTTGCCGGTATAGCCTGATGAAGGAGGCAGTGCAATGCTCAAAATCTGGTTTTCATTTTCAGCTTCATAATAGGTACCATCCATTCTTAGTCTGCTGTTGAAGAATGCCAAATCAGCTCCAATCTCCCAACTGGTTTGAATCTCCGGTTTTAGATCCGGTAATAATAAAGTACCCGAAGTCCCCAGGCGAGGTTGATTATCCCAAGCCCCCATGTTTTGCATGGTAGCCATTAAGCGATATGGGTCTGTGTCGTTACCAACCATAGCCCAGCCACCACGCAGTTTAGCCAAAGACACCTTGCTTCCCATGTCGAATACATTATTCAACAACAAGCTCAAGGAGGCTGAAGGATAAAAATAAGAGCGATTATCAGCCGGTAAAGTACTAGACCAGTCGTTTCGAGCGGTTAAATCCAGATAGACGGCATCTTTATATCCTAATGAAGTCAAAGCATACAAACTATAAATTGCTTTTTCGCTCCAGCTTGAACCATATTCAATATTATCCGGAGCAATGTTACTTAACGAATACAGACCGGGGACAATTAAGCCGCTCCCCCGCGCTTTTGTTCTGGCCAGGTTGTTCTCGGCATATTGATACATGTAGTTACCCCCGGCCGAAGCTGAAAGACTAAAATCTTCAAAGGTCTTATTGTAGGCTAATAAAAAATCTCCATTCTGCTCTCTCCGAGCCATATTGAAAATACCATAGGCCCCGTTTGCATCCCGCGTGTAACTAAGGGCAATTTTACTCTCGCGTCTTTCATGAAACTGATCATGCGTATATCGTCCCATTAATGATAACTCAGGCGTGATTTGCCAGTCGATCTTTGCATTCCCAAATACCCGGTCTCGGCTGAAACCGTTATTCACTTCATTCGCTAAGAAATAGGGGTTGTTGATTCGGTCCACTTTTTCATACGATCCATCTGGTCTCAGATCCAACGTATAAGGACCATTCTGTTGAATTCCTTCCAAGCCTGGCTCCCAATAGTTTTTCAAATCGTTAATGTCAATATGTGAGTTGATATCGTATAAAGCCTGGAGAGGGTTTGCTCCTCGGTTTCCAACAGATGGTCGGTTATCGGCCCCTGAGTTGGTAAAATTAATGCTCGAGCTAACCGTGAGGTTATCGACCAACTTCAACGAAGAGTTCAGGCTAATTGAGTTTCGGTGCAAATCACTGTTTGGAATGATTCCTCGGTTCTGCATGCTTTCAAATGATACCCGATAGTTTAGCCGATCTGTTGCATCAGTGAGCGAAACCCCATTGGTCGATGTAATACCGGTTCTGAAAAAATCTTTAAAATTATCGGGATGAGAAACCAACTCAGTTGCTTCAACTTCCCCATTCGCATTGAAATAAGGCCATTGATAAGCCATCATTCCTTTGTCCATCTCAGGTCCAACCCAATAGGAATCACCGACGGGAACCACGTAATAAGGCAATCCATTATTGGGGCGGTTATCTTGAGTATAGGGGCGTTGTCCATTCGCAAAGCGTGTGTGTTTTTCGATATACTTATAGGGTTTTTCGACAACGGTATTTGACGTAACCGTAATGCCAAGCCCTTTGGATTCCTTTCCGGACTTTGTGGTAATAATCACCACTCCATTCCCAGCCCGCGAACCGTACAAAGCAGCAGCACTTGGGCCTTTCAATACCGAAACACTTTCGATGTTTTCAGAACTTAAATCAGAAATGGCATTACCATAGTCCGGATTATTTTCGCGACCAACAGATGTAATATTATTCAACGTATTGTTCATCGGTACTCCATCAACCACAAAAAGCGGCTGGTTGTCACTTGTTAATGACGAAGCCCCTCGAATAACCATACTTACTGATGACCCAGCACCACCAGTAGAACTAATAGCAACCCCGGAAACCTTCCCGGAGAGTGAATTCAAGACATTTTCCTGAGCCACTTTTTGCAATGACTCCCCATCAACTTCAGCAACAGAGTATCCCAACGACTTTTTCTGACGAGAAATGCCAAGAGCAGTTACCACGACTTCATCAACCCCAATTGTTGATGACTTTAAGACAACGTCCACTACAGACCGTCCGTTGACTGGAACATTTTGCGTTTCCATACCAACAAAAGAGAACACCAATGTAACATTGGAGTTTGGCAGTTGTAGGTTGTAGTTACCATCAAAATTGGTCACTACCCCATTGTTTGTACCCTCAATCACGATAGATACTCCGGGCAAAGGCTCACCATCGTCACCCGTTACGGTACCGCTTACCCGATTTTGAGCTGTAGCAGCAACACAAAACAGAGCAAATAGTGCAACCAGAAGTGTCTGCAAAATTCTTTTTTTCATAGATCGTTTTTTTGATTTAATTAAAATCATGGATCATAATCTTATCATCCACTCTTACAAAGTTTTATAAACGATCAAGCAATTGCTTCTGGAATTTTACTCTAAATACATTAAATTTTAACCCACATGTTTTACAACAGTGTAAAAAACAATTACTACAGGTTAAAATAATTTCACCTTTAAATTAAAACTACATCATCTCGTATCGACGATGCATTAACATTTAGATAAATCACGAAGATGAAAATCAATCGTGAATTCATGAGAATCCATCATGCAGCATAACCGAAAACCAAGTCATTAAAAGAAAAAAGAAGATTAAGATACTGAGGTACCCTATCTGCATTCAGGAGTAGCTTAAGCCTCCACGTTTTATGAAAATGTTAAATGGACTACTTCTTTCTGTAAGTAAAAACCAAATGACAAGCAAGTTAACCGGGTAGAGCCTTGGCTTAAATGGAAGAGTGCCCAGCAGTAATCCGAACATTAAAAAGCTGTACAACATATAACGTAGAACTCTATCCCTTTATTAAAAACATAATATACATACAAATTATATTGATTTCTATCCGCCTATTTTCAAAATAGAGTTAACAAAGAAATAGGCAGATTTCTCTGTCTATTTCTTCAATCAAATCTTAATCAATGCAAAATCACTGTTCCTTTTCTAATAAGGTTTATTGGTATCCTGTAATAACCATGTTTTTGAATAACTATGATCATTTGACTGATTAGAAGGAACAAAACCGGTTTTTTCCAGTTTTGAAACCGCTTCTTCATACTTTTCCACATACTGTGGATCTGCAAATGGTTCCGGATAGGCAAGCCTTAATGGCAATGCGGGGCCAAATGCAGGATTTGCTGCAGGTTCGAAGTCCGGGTACCCAGTTCTTCTCCAGTCAAACCACGACTCGGCCTGTAACCAAAGCGCAATCCATTTTTGTGTCATAATAAGTTCGTGCTTATTCGTAATAGAAGAACTGCTGTAGCTAACCGTTGGCTGGCTGTAGAATACATCAAAATCAAATCCCTGGGCTTCTGACAATATTTTGTACTGATTCATGGAAGCCCTGATGCCATTCTTGTAATGGTCTTCAACATTCGATACACCATAATCCCCCAACAAGGCAGCTTCGGCCAGTATAAATTCCACCTCGGCATATGTGATCAGCGAAGGATTAACAAAGTCGTTACTATTCTCAAAATAGATGGGTGTTAAATAGGAAATATAAGCACTTCTTTCATCCGGATAGTCCCTAATGCCATCGCCCCGGTTGTAATTTCCCAAAAATTCCAGGTTGTCGTATCCGATAGGTAATCCCACATAAACCGACGTATCAAGGCTGGTATCATCGGTTGGGAAAATTGTCATTTGATAAGTATCTCCAAAAATATCGGTGTAATTAACCGTTGTTTCTTCGCTAGCATTAAAATCCCATTTTCTTTCCACCGGATTCACCCAGCGTTGAAGCCTCGGATCGTTTCTTGCCTTCAAGTAGTCGACCAATGGTTTTCCGGGCTTAAACGCATAAGGTTTATTAGATGATCTTACCGGTCCTCCAACGGCCGAATTCTCGTCTGACAACCCCAAAAGTACCAACGTTGCATTGTCGGCGTTGCTTCCAAACACCTTGGTGGCAGCGTCCTTAAATTCGCTAACAGTATTGATGCTGAGCTCCTCTTTTTTGTTGTGCAACCTCAAACAATACCTCAGCCGAAGCGAGTTGGCAAACTTGATCCATTTATCCCGATCACCACCATAAAGAAGATCGGACGATGGCAAAACACTTAATTTTGAATCCAATCCTTCCAGTAATCCGGAAGCTGTTTTTAGATCGGTCAAAACTCCTTCGTAAACATCCTTTTGGGCATCGAACTTTGGAAATAGCACGCTGGTGCTGGCTTGCAATGCCTCCGAATAAGGACAATCGCCAAAAAGGTCAGCCATCAGACCAAAAGTGAAGGACTTCATAATCAATGAGGCAGCCATAAAGAACTGGTTGTTTTCCTTTTCTCCCAGCTCATACATCAACTGATTGGTTCTCAAAATGTCGTAATAGGCATTCCAGGAACCTTTTCCCCACTGATAACAGTTTTGATTCGCGGCATTGAATTCCGTCCCCCGTTGTGTGTACTGCAGCGTACCGGCAATATCGGTATGTTCGTTCATCAGCCCGTAAAACTGCATACTTGTTTTTGAGATAACATACGATAGCAGATAATTGGGCGAAACTTCTTCGGCATTATTAGGACTCACGTTCATTTCATCAAAATCGTCGTAGCAAGATTGAAGAAACTGTCCTAAAAATATAATTGCTAAAATCAGACTTATTTTTTTCATGACAAGTAATTAAAATTCAACATTAAGTTTAATACCAAACGAGCGGGTCCAAGGCGTTACGTTGTAATATTCAGCCCCTTGCGTCCAAGAACTACCGCTTGAAGCAAAAGCAAGTTCCGGGTCAACGGGTATTTTTGCTTTTGTCCACGTAAACACATTCTGAGCCATTAAAGACAGAGATACATTGCTCAGGTTCGCCTTACTTACCAATTGCTGAGGCAGCCTGTATGTTACGGACAATTCCCTTAATTTTAAGTAAGTAGCACTGTAAACATTGTTTCCCCCATAATACCTGGTTGCATATTTATTGGCATCGAAAGGAGTCATCCATACCGTTCCTTCGCCTCCTAAGTTTTCAATGTATCCTCCCTGTCCGTCTTCCCGCACACCGGGAATAAAACTCGCATCTTCTACATATACTGTTTCTCCTGTATTTTTATCAATGTATGACCTTGAAGCCTGTGTGGCCGGATCGGCCCATGGGAACCCGCCATAATCACCGGTACGTCCTCCAACCCAAAGGTTAAAGTATTTTTCAGGATTATCTTTGATTTGTTGAACAATATCCTTGTTCCCGTCGTAGCCAACACCCGAGAATGTTTCCTCCAGCCAACCGTTGTTTCTGAAAAATTCCATTGATCTGGAGTAGAATTCACCTCCGTATCTAAAATCGAAATTGGCATAAACACTAAAATTCTTGTATTTGATAACCGGCTGTATACCCATCAAAAACTTATGATTGAAGTTCCCTACTTTTTCGATGCTCTCTTCCCGATTATCTAATTGTGCCCTTCCATTTGCGGCAATAATTGGATAGCCGTAATATTCTGAACTTTCATCTTCGACAGTTAAATATGGGTAGGCATATATATTCCCAATGTCGTCTCCCACATAACTTCTTAGCCTTACCTGCCCTACTGAACCAAACTGGTAGAACGAGATACCTTCCGCTAATTCAACGATTTTGGTCCGGTTCCGGGTCAGTGTTAATCCCAGATCAACGGCAAAATCCCGTTTTCTCACCAAACTTGAATTTAAGGAGATATCCCATCCCCGGCCCCGAACAAGCCCGGCATTAATCTGTTTGGCAGTTGCTCCCGACTCGGTAGGTGTTGAGATACTGAGCACTTGGTTTTTATTATCCACTACATAATAAGTTGCATCCAGGTTGATCCTGCTATCAAAAAGAGCCAAATCCAAACCAATCTCTTTGGAGGTTGCAATTTCGGGCTTCAACTCAGGGTTTCTCAAAGTTCCGGGCATGTACATCCGTTTGGCGTCGCCCCAATCGCTGGCAGTGGCATAATATTGTGCCAATGCATAAGCTCCCACATCGTTACCAACCTGTGCGTAGCCCGATCTTAGTTTCATCAGATCGATCCACGAAGGCAATTCTATCATTTCATTGATCAGCAAACTCAAAGAAGCGGACGGATAGAAATACGACCGGTTATCTTTTGGCAGGGTACTCGACCAGTCGTTTCTTGCCGTCAGATCGAGGTAAACCAAGTTCTGATAGCCCAAAGAAACAGAGCCATATACACTGTTCACCGCCTTTTCGCCCCAGTAACTATTGTACGAAACCGTTCCGGGAACGCCGTTTGAAATGGTAAACAAGCCCGGTAATACGAGCTGAGATGCCTCGTTCGAAATAGCATCGTTGTAATCATAACGAAGATTTCCCCCTAGATTTGCAGTAAGGCTCAATCCATCCATAATATTTTTGCTGTAAGAAAACATGGCTTCCCAGTTCTCCTCCTTTATCAAAGTCTTCTCGATGGAATATGCTCCCCTGCCGTTATCATAATCACTCCAGGCAACCCTTGCTTCGTTTCGCTGGTTTATCACATTGGTAAGATACCTGCCCATGAAATTGAAATCTTTAAAAATCTCCCAATCCACCTGAAGTTTTGCCATCGTTTGATTACGCTTAAACCCTGTCAGGTTTTCGTAAACGTTGAAATACGGGTTGTTTTGTTTGGGTTTACTTTTCCGCTGCTGGATGTTTTCCTGCCCTTCCAACCAGTAATCCTTCAAATCAAGTATATTCACCTGGACGCCCATTTCGAGAACCGACCGGGATGGGTCCCGTCTCCCCGTTCCAATGTTTTGCCGGTTATCCGACCCTGCTTCCGAAATATTAACGGCTGCACTTACTTTCAGATTATCGGTCAGGTTGTAAGCTCCGTTGATCCCAATCGTTTTCCTGGCGTAATCGGTATTGGGCAAAATGCCTTCGTTGATCATATTACCGAAAGAAACACGGAAATTTGCCTTGTCGTATTTGCCTTCAAACGAAACATTGTTCGACTGGCTGAATCCGTTCCGGTAAAAATCCTGCTGCCTGTTGGGATACGCTACCAACGGCTGCAACGATGTTCCGTCATTATCCAGCAACGACTTGTCCCATTGGTAGGAATCCGGGTATGTTCCGTCAAGAATGGCACCCCACGATTCATTTTCCTGTTCCCCTAAATTATGGGAACCGGCTTTGCCCGATGCAAACATCGATTGAAAAGGAACAAAGTGATACGGATTGTCGAGAACATACGATGTATTAAAAGAAACTCCTATTCCTTTTTTAACACCCTTCCCCGATTTTGTGGTAATAAGCACCACTCCGTTTCCGGCCCGGGAACCATATAAAGCCGCAGCACTGGGGCCCTTCAGAATCGACATGGACTCAATGTCCTCGGTATTAACGTCAGAAATGGCATTACCCATGTCTGCATCCTTGTAGTTATTATCAATTCCGTTGCCTACCGGCACACCATCGATTACAAAAAGAGGCTGATTTTTGGTGTTTAATGAACTGGCTCCCCGGATCACCATGTTTACTGATGAGCCCGCAAGCCCGTACATTTGGGACACCTGAACACCTGCAGCTTTCCCCGCAACGGCATTCAACACACTTCCCATGGGCGTTTCATTCAGGTCGCTTCCGCTGACCTCGCCCACAGAATATCCCAGCGATTTCTTCTCCCGTGTGATACCAAGAGCAGTTACCACCACTTCGTCAACACCTATTGTTGATGACTGCAAGACAACGTCCACCACTGACCGTCCATCAACCGGGACATTTTGCGTTTCCATACCAACAAAAGAAAATACCAATGTAACATTAGTGTTTGGAAGTTGTAGGTTGTAGTTACCATCAAAATCGGTCACTACTCCATTTTTTGTACCCTCAATCACGATAGATACCCCGGGCAAAGGTTCACTATCATCACCTTTTACTGTACCACTCACCCGATTTTGGGCTGTAGCAGCAACACAAAACAGTGCAAATAGTGCAACCAGAAGTGTCTGCGAAATTCTTTTTTTCATAGATAGTTTTTTGATTTAATTAGAATCATGGATTATAATCTCAACATCCACTCTTACAAAGTTTTATAAACGATCAGGCAATTGCTTCTGGAATTTTATTCTAAACACATTAAATTTTAACCCACATGTTTTATAACAGTGTAAAAAACAATTATTACAGGTTAAAATAATTTCACTTTCAAATTGAAACTACATCATCATACATCGATGATGTATTAACTTTTAGATAAATTAAGAGAATAAAAATCGGTCGTGAGCTCCTCGTAATCCATCATGCAATAAAACCGAAAACCACGCCATTAAAAGAATCAAGAAGAATAAGATACTAAGATACACTATCTGCATTCGAGAATAGCTTAAGCGATCAAGCTTTACGGCAATGTTAAATGGATCTTTGCTTTTTGACAATAATAAGCAAATTAACTGGGTAGAGCCACTGATTAAAAGGGAGTGTCCCTTTGAGCAATCCGGATACTAAGAAGCTGCACAACATATAAAGTAGAAAGAAAATAGCAAAAACCAGCCGGCTTTTCCCCTGCATCAAACGATCAGGACTTTCAAAAGCATATTTACCAACGACCAAGGTAACAAAAAAAAGCTCACTGCTGCAATCTCAGAGCTACACCAAGCAAGTGACTCGTTATGCGCTCCTAACTGTAGACGGGCAATTAACTGTTCAGGTTGGATCGATTCACGAAAAACAATCACCGGAATAACCATAATGAATTGTTTATTCATCTTTTAGTACTTCTGGTGAAAATTCCTTTAAAATCACTAGTTGAGCAACTCCGTTTGACCATCCACTTTCCTAAGTTGAAATGATCGAACAATTCTCCATTAGCGGTATAAGCTTCAAAATTGAGTTCTCCGGGTCCAATTGTAATTTTCTGAAACAACTGCACCTTACTCCCTTTTCGTTTCATCCAGTCCTTATCTCCTACCTCATACATCTTCGGCCCACTTACCGACACGACATAAACCGGCTGATGAAGAGGATTTGAGCTATCCGAGGCCATCCCTCTGCCATACGAATGATCATGTCCGGAAAGGACCAAATCAACCCCATACTTTTCAATCAAAGGCTGAAAGTGTTTTCTTAAAGAAGCATTGTCGCGCGATGCTTTTGGAGAATAAAACGGCAAATGGGTCGTCAGAATAATCCATTCGCTTTCCGTATTGGCCAGAACAGAATCCAGCCAAGCAACTTGCGACTGCATCTCCCAACCGTTCTCATCGTCCAGTTCGTCGCCTGCAGCAGAATCAATTGAGATTAAGCGTAAGTTTTTGTAATCGATGAAAAAGCACGTTTCTTCCAAACCTTTGGGGCCATTTTTTGGTAACTCAAACTGTGCTCTCCAATGTGGATCCAAATTCCGATCATCATAGTCATGGTTTCCCGGAGTCATTAACTGGGGCGTACTTGAGAAGATAAACCGCCCAGCCTCAAACCACTCCTGCCACTCCCGATCTTTGCCTGCACGGTTTATCAAGTCACCGGCATAAAGCATAAAAGCAGACTCGGGTACTTGCTGATAAGCTTTTCTTACCACCCGCGACCATTGCGATTTCAGGCTTGTTTGCGGATCCCCAAAATACAGGAAAGAGAAGGCTTCCTGATCTTCTGCAGGAAGAGAAAACTCCAACCATTCACTATAATTTGTTCCATCGCCAACCCGGTAAATATAGCTTTTCCCTGGAGCTAAGTCCTTCAGCGTACAACTATGCTGTTTGGCATGAATAGCTGGTTCATTCGAATAAGTATAAACAAGCTGTTGCGTGTTGGCCACGACTTGACGGGTATTCTCCGAGGCCACAGGTCCCTGCGGTGACAGCTGCCATTCACAAATACCTTTTTCAACCAAGGTATCCGTTCGCCAGCTGACAGCGACCGAATTTGTTCCCGTAGCCGTCAAATTTAGAATAATTCGATCAGGACTTGAAGATGCAGCATTTGATTGCGCAATCAAACAGTTACTTCCAACAAATAAAAATCCTGTGACTAAACACACTGCGCTTTTAACGAATGAATTCATGAGTCTTCTTATTTTAATCCGATTCCTAATTTAGCTAGAAGAGGCTTTCTTTATAGATCTCTTGCTTCTGCCCTTTACAATAAACTTTCAACATTTCGAAGAAGAAGCAAACACCTTAAAAATAAATCAAATACCCTGCTGTCACTTCACGAATTTTTGGCAAAACAAATGGAATATTAACTCATTAATTCCCTTCTGGTAACGAAGTAAAAATAACCTTTGCACTAGGCAGGCTAAACACAAAACATCATCATCGTTTGAAGTAAGGATAAGCCGCAGGCATCTGTTTTCCGGTGGTAGTCATTGTGGTGGTTACCGTCACACTTGGCCTTTGCCAATAATATAAAACACCAGTTTCGGTGCCCACCAACAAATCAGGAACTCCATCGCGATTAAAGTCAGTGACCACAGGGCCATCCGTATGGCCCATCAAGGTACGCGAAATCACCCGCCCCATGTATTGCAAAACCATTTTCCCATTTTTCATTCCCAGGTTCTTCATCCAGTCTACTGCTGGTTTTGATGAAAAGACTAGATCTTCCAATCCATCACCATCCCAATCAGCAAAAGTTATTTTTAACCGGCCATGACTAGATCCTGTTCGCTGATTTAGCAAGATTGGCGATCCATCCGAGAAAACAAAATTCCGCTGAGGATGCCCCAAGCGTAATTCATCTCCCACTTTTTGACGCGGATAAACCACCAAATAACCTTCGTAATCCAACATCACCAAATCATTGAGGCCATCTTGATTAAAATCCATGATAAAAGGAGATGTCCGCCAAGGAGCCAGCAATTCATTCCCTTCAGAAACTCCTGGTGTCCAAGCTGGCTTTTGAGGCTCTCCTTCCCATTCAACGTAGAGCGGCTGTGGTTTTGACAGCTCCGGCTTTTCCCTGGTACCTTTATTTTTCAGCCAAACCAAATTACCATTGTGTTCATTCACCAAGATATCGGGCACCCCATCGTGATCCCAATCCCCAACATCAATGGTTGTATATCCCCAGTGCGGATCCTCTGTATTGGGCAACACTTCCGTCGGAATAATCCGAATAGGAACTCCATCAATTTCGAGGACTTTAGGAGCATCCCAGACAGGAATATCTCCCCCAAGATTTTTCACAAAATAGATGTTTCCAACTCCATTTCCGCTCAAAATATCATCCAATCCATCGCCATCCCAATCAAAAACACGAGGAGCAGCCAAAGCCCCTAAATCAACGAACAAAGCTTCCTGCTGCAAAAAGACTGGGGGCAAAAACTCAGGAATTCCATGGTTCACCTTCCCGGTATTTTTCAGAAAAGAGACTTTCCCATCTTCATCACCTGCTAAAATATCGACAAAACCATCCCGATTAAAATCAACTGCCTTCAGTTTCGTTGCATTCCCATAATGAGAGACAAATTGAATGAGCTCTCCCTGATAGCGCAATTTCTGCCCTTCATGGAATTCATGTACTTGCGGAGTGCCCGCATTCTGAAAATAGACAATATTGGCAAAAGGGCTGATGGCCAGGTAATCCAAATCACCATCATTATCATAGTCTGCCAAAGGAACTTCCAGGTACAAATCATTTCCGAGGGGTTTGCCCAATGACGTCTTTAGTTGCTCCGGTTCCTCATAAGTAGGATCTTGATTGCTCCCTGTATTTTTAAAGAAAAGTAAGAAATCGCCTTGTTTACTTGACAAGCCACAAACCAAATCGAACAAAGAGTCATGATCAAAATCGATCATCTTCCAGGTATTGTAATTTGTGCCAGGCATATAGCCCCGTGCTTTCAAAGGCATATCCCTTTTCTTCCAGAATACATTTTGTGGGACATCTTCATAAATCAACAACTGATCATTAACCCGATCCGGCGTTAACACATGGACATGCCCATTCACCTCTGACACTTCGAAGAATTTTCCATCGTAGCCTAAACGAAATCGCTCGGAAGAAACCTGTTCGCCAGCCCGAAACACAGGATAATCAACGTTTCCGCTAATGTTTTCAAAATAAAATACCCCAACCTCAACGTAACTACCAGACGCTGATACTAACAAGTCTAAGTCTCCATCACCATCAAAGTCCATGGGCATAGGCACCGACTTAAAACCAACATCCAAATCCACCAATAAATCAGAGTGTCGATACGCCAACTTTTGAATTCCCCGGCTATCATCCGTGTTGTTCCCAGCATCCAAGGCCTCAGACTTACAGGCTCCCAGGATTCCAATCATGCCAGCCAAACTAAGGTTGATGAGAAGTCGAACATGCTTTCTCATAACAGAAAGTAAATAATTCATAGGTCTCCAAGTTTTGGTTAAAACAGATCCTTCCAATGCTTTACGCTACAAGTAAAGCTCCAGCAAACCTTTAACTTGTTAAGAATCTGCTTATCAATCGCAACAAAAGGAAAAACTCGTCTATCAAAATAAGTTGATTTACCTGAATCAAAATTCCTTAATCTTATTCAATTCACATTAAATATTAACTCAGTCAACGTATTAGCAAAATCAACCTGGATCGAACAATATTTAATGCAAGGAGAACAAATTTCCATATGTTTTTCATTCAGGTCCTCCTTAAATTTACTAAACAGATTGAAATACTTTAGTTTAAGTGTTGTATCTTAAATAACAAAATAGCTGCTTTGATAAGCTATTGACTGATTAAAGGAAAGACCTCAAGCCATCCGTCCATAAAGAAAGATCCTTTGATCACGAATATCGTTCCAGTTCTTTGACAACAGACCAACCGACCTAAAATCAACTGATAACCAACAGAATGAAGACTTACTTACCTGAATATTAATCTTAGCTTTCTTTACTATGAAAAAATTATTCCTCTTTCTGTTCTTTTTTAGCACGATTGGATTTCTATTTCTTTCATCTTGTAAAGAAGATGAATCACGTCCTACCTTTCCTGTTTCAGCCGACATCTTTTACAGTATTGATGGGAAGCAGGTAGCTTTCACAGGCCTGACTCACAGTGCCTCAAACTGGCTTTGGGATTTTGGTGACGGGAACACAAGTACCGAGCAAAATCCGGTTTATATTTATGAAAATGGTGGCTATTACACCGCCACTCTTACCGCAACTGACTCCGACGGCCAAACAGCAATTTCGGAGGTGAATCTGGCCGTTGCTTTAACGCCTTACGTATTACTAACCGGTGGCCCAACAGCTTCCAACGGAAAAACATGGAAACTAACGGCAGCTCACCCTGCCGAAGATCGCCTGGCCAATGCTGACGCCTCTTTCTCCGTCGCTTCCGGTGCACCGGAAACCCTTCCACAAGGGGCTTTCGATTTGTATTTAAACATGGGAGAAGTTTACGACGACACCTATACCTTCTTTTTTGATGGCAGCTATGCCCACGATGTAAAAAGTGATGGAGCGGCTTTTAGTGGCTTGGTGTTTCAATACGTGACCACCGGAGGCGAAGGAATCGTTAATGCGGGCGGCGCTGACTTCGGACTATGCACCGGGAAATACACCCCAGAGACCGATGCGACATTCACCTATGTTGAAAACGAAAACTTTGTCGTTCCCTCTGTTTATGGTGCTGACGGAACAATCACCTTTGAGGATGTGAGCACGCTGGACTTCTCGGGAACCGAATTTATCGGTCTTATGGACTTCCAACGAAAAGTCATTCTTAACAAGATCAGCGACAACTCCATGCAACTTGTCATGTTTATGGCCGCCTCACCTGATCATCTACCGATGAATACGCATGCCCTGGTGCTCACTTTTGTTGTGGTCAATTAATGGCTCTCTTCATCATTGTTTCCAAAATCAGAACACATTCAATTGAAAAACTATGAATAATACATATTCTTTATCGCATAGCATTCCAAAGACCTTGCAATTCCTCTGGCTCATCATTCCCGTTCTTTTAACCTTTGAGTTACAAGCACAAACTGCGACGGAGCACATCGTGTCGGGAACCGTTACTTCTGCCAGCGATGGGCAGGCGCTACCCGGGGTAACCGTTGCAGTAAAAGGCACAGCCATAGGAACAGTCACGAATCTTGATGGGCATTATTCCCTCGTATTGCCACAGCCCAACGCAACACTCAACTTTTCGTTCATCGGCTTCACCCCAAAAGAAGTTGAAGTTAATGGACAAAAACAGATCAACCTAAGTTTAGAAGAAAACGTTGAAGCCTTGGAAGAAGTTGTGGTTACTGCTTTAGGGATAAAACGTGCTGAAAAATCGCTAGGCTTTAGCGTCGGACAAGTTGAAGGTGATGACTTGACTCGCGTTGCTCAGGAAAACGTTTTAAACTCCATGGCGGGGAAAGTGTCCGGAGTCACCATCAGCTCTACCGGAGGCGCCGGTTCAACTGTCAGTATGGTTATTCGCGGAGCCAGCTCGATGAGTACCGATAACCAACCTCTGTTTGTTGTTGATGGCGTTCCTATGGCCAGCACCGTTAACAATGTGGGTGGATTTGGATCTGATAACCGGGTCGATTATGGAAATGCCATTGCCGACCTTGATCCGGAAAGCATTGAAAACGTATCCATACTGAAAGGCCCCAGTGCAGCAGCACTATACGGCACAAGAGCCGGAAACGGCGTAGTGCTCATAACGACCAAAAAAGCCAAAGCCGACCAAGGCATGACTGTCCGGGTTACGTCCAATACCGTTTTTGATATTCCTTCCCGCTTTCTCAATGTGCAATCTCAATTCTCAACAGGCTTTTTCTCCTTTCGACCTGAAGATGTTGGTGGAGGAATTTTACCAGAGATAACGGCTGGTGATGCAACTGCTTCCGGCCCGGAAAATGACAAAGGCTACTGGGCTGTGCAATGGGATGCCCCCTTGGATGCCAACGGCGTTCCCATCCCTACGGAAGTCATTTCTTACCCCAATAATGTTCGTGATTTCATTAACGATTATGCCTTCACAACAACCAATAGTGCCGCAATTTCCAACAGTAGCGGGGCTTCAAACTATCGTTTGGGAATTACAAATATGACGCACAGTGGGCTGGTCCCGAATTCAGACCTGAATAAAAACAGTATTAGTTTGGCCGCCTCCTCCAAAGTTCGTGATAATTTTACGGTCAGCACCGACATCAACTTCACCAACAGTTGGGCAGACAACCGGCCTGCTTCAAACCGTGGAGCCAACCCCATGCAATGGGCCTACATGCACCCAGCCAATATCGACATTCATAAGTTGAAAGATTATGGTTCAGGGGAGAATGTCAAACGGGTTTCCGGCAACCATGAAAATCCTTATTTTTTGGCTCATGAAGTCAACAATAGCTTCAACCGCTACCGGATTTATGGGAACTTGGTAGCCACTTGGGAGATCAATTCGAAACTGAGCCTCATGGCGCGCTACACTCTCAACAAAACCGATGAGGTTCGGGAGTCCAAAATAGCACCGGGTTATTTGAAGGAACCCAATAATGGAGCTTATGGAATTGGCAATGGAAATAGCCTGGAGCGCAACACCGATGTGTTGGCAACTTACAAAGATGACTGGGAAGACTTTTCATTGACAGCTTCTGCCGGAGGCAATGTTCTGTATTCAAAATCATCCGTCATTTCCAACTCACCCAAGCCGGGTTCAGGCTTGAATGTTCCTAATCTTTACACCGTCAATAACATCAATTCAGGAGCACTAAATTATTCAAACAGCCGGGCAGAAAAAGCCATCAACAGTGTTTATGCCATGGCTAACCTGGGCTGGAAAGACCGTATCTTTATTGATCTGACAGCACGAAACGACTGGTCTAGCACCTTACCCGGTGAAAACAGATCCTACTTCTACCCTTCTGCCTCAATGAGCATCATGCTTAACGAATTAGTGGACTTGGGTCCTAATGTCAATCTCTTGAAACTAAGAGGCGGATGGGCACAAGTCGGAAACGACACCTCTCCTTACAGCTTATACGCCACTTATTCCAATCAAGGGCAATGGGGTGATGCCATCGCATTAGCCAAACCAAGCGGGCTACTAAGTCCTCAACTACTCCCGGAACTGGCCACCTCCCTGGAGTTTGGAACCGATATCAGGCTCTTCTCCAACCGCCTGCGCCTTGAGGGAACTTACTATACCGTTGATAACGAAAACCAGATTTTGGGTATTCCCTTGGCAGCATCCACCGGGGCAAGCAGCATCCGTATCAATGCTGGCTTACTACAAAGCAAAGGCTGGGAGCTCTTGATCGGAGGAACTCCTATTCAGAACAATGACTGGACCTGGGACTTAAACCTCAACTTCACAACCAATGAAACGCGTATTCTGGAGTTAGCCGAAGATTTGGACTTTGTTGAATTTTGGGATAATGCACGCGTAAAGAACATTGGCTACGTAAAAAATGATGCCTTGGGACACGATGGTTTGGTGGGCAACCTCTACTCGCGCAAGGTGCAACGAGTAACCGATGAAAGCTCGCCTTACTACGGCTTTCCAATTCTGGGAAGTGGACTGGATGCTGAATGGATGGGAGAAGAGGCCTACTCGAAAGTGGGAAATTACAACCCCGATTTCATTATGGGCTTGCAAACCAGTTTTCGCTACAAGAACCTCTCGCTAAACATGACCTTCGATTGGCGTTCCGGCGGGCAATATGTATCGCAAACCTACCGCTACCTCTCCGAGAACGTGATCACACAAACCTGGCTCGACGAGCTGGTTCACCCGGGAGAATTGGGCGGAGCTGCCAGCGAGGAACTTAAAGCCTGGGTTTTGGAGCATAAAGATGAACTTTTACTAAGCGACCGTTTGCGCCCAGTTGGAGGCCCCACGCCGGAATACGGAGGGTTTCCTGAGAACTTTAGTGGCGTAACTGTGTACGATGCCACCTTTGCCCCTGGAGTTATGGGCCATTACGATGAAAATGGCAAGTTCGTTTTGGAGCAGGAAAACCTGGGGAATGAAGGAACAGTCTTTCTCCCATACGTGGTTAGCTATCCGTGGGACATTGGGCAAGCCAACTTGTTTGATGCCGACTATGTGAAACTTCGCGAAATCTCACTGAACTATCAGGTGCCTGACCGGCTTAGCCGAAAGCTGGGCATGCAGGATGTCAACCTAAGCTTGTATAGCCGCAACATCATTTTATGGACCAAAGACTCAAAACTTGGAGTTGATCCGGAACGCGCCTATCAAGCCGAAGGAAACGGGCGATTCTCGCAGGGCGTTGAACGTTACAATGCAGATCCTTGGATTGTACCTATTGGTTTCAAATTGAGTTTCACCTTATAAAATCAATCAACAATGAAAATTAGATATACCATCAATAAATACTTCATAGCACTCACCGCATTCATCTTTTTGCTGGCCATTTCCTGTAAAGATTTAGGAGAACTCAACGTCAATCCCAACGGTGTTGATCCGGAGAATGCCGATCTGAACCTCTTGCTTCCAACCATGATCACCGGAGTTGGCAAAACGGTTGTCAGCCTAGGATTTGGTCATATAGCAGGCGTCATGCAACACACCCAGCACGATGGCTGGTCAAGCGGACACAACGACTACGATTGGGATAACGCCAGCCACAGTTGGTCCGGCTACTATGGCATTTTGCGCAATACCGACGAATTTCAGAAAAAAGCAGAAGCCGGGAACTACGAGTTCCACCAAGGCGTAGCACTTGTGATAAAAGCGTACACCTTTGGCTTAATTGCCGACCTGTGGGGAGATGCTCCATACACCGAAGCGCTCCAGGCTGAATCCGGAACTGAATATTTTAAACCCATATTCGATGACCAACGGGATATTTACCTAGGGCTATTGGCCGATTTGGAAACTGCCAACAGCTTACTTTCCAAGGACAATGAGGCATACCTCAATGTCAATGCCACACAGGATATTTTGTATGAAGGCGATGCCAGCAAATGGCGTCAACTAGCCAATTCGCTGGCTTTACGCTACTACATGCGTCTGTCAGCCAAGGAACCCAGTATTGCTGAAGAAGGCATTAAGCGTATTGCTTCCGATCCATCAAGCTATCCCTTGATTTTAAAAGCTGAAGATGATGCTACCGTAGGCTACATTGGGCAATCTCCCGCCGACTCGTGGCCCAGTAATATGGTGTTTGATCCCGATCCCAGTGGAGACTATATGCGGGTGAAGTTGTGCGCCACGCTTGTTGACGCGATGCAGGAACTCAATGACCCTCGCTTGGGAGTTTGGACCAATAAGGTCGCCATTCCGCTTGAACTTGTTGAAGGCGAAGGAGTGGATCAGATCGTGGATGGCAAACGGCAAATTTCGCAAGACATTGTTGATGCCTATGAATCAGCCTGGCAGGTAGGTGTTGATTTTGACCAGGACTTTGTGGGCATCCCCCCCTCTGTTTTTGCGGCCTCACAATATAATTTGAATCCCAATCTGGACCAGGGGGTGTTCAATCCGCATGCTTCACAGCTCAACGACCGGTATATGGAAACCCACGGCAATCTGCTTCAGATGCGTCTACTATCTGCTGCCGAGGTTCACTTCCTTCTGGCTGAGGCCAGCTTGCATGGTTGGGCTCCCGGAACTGCCGAAGGACACTTTGCCGCAGGCATCCAACAATCATTCAATGCCTGGGGTGTTGGAGCTGAATCTGACACCTACATTGAAGCGCTGAACTTTGATGGACTGGAAAGCATCATTCAGCAAAAATGGATTGCCAGTTGGACTGCTGCTGCCGAAGCGTGGTTCGATTATCGAAGAACAGGTTATCCTAATCTGCAAACCGGGGAATCAGCTAAACGAGCCGCCCTGCCCCTGCGCTTTTACTATCATTTTGATGATGAAATTTCGAAGAATACAACCAATGCAGAGGCAGCCATCTCCAAGCTGGAACCAACACAATACAAAGGAAATGATGTGAGCAACAACAGTGCCTGGTCGAAAACCTGGCTTTTGCAGGGCACCAACAAACCCTATTAATTCTGATTTTAGACTTCAATAAAAACAACCACCATGAAATGTAAACAGCTAAAACAAATCTTCTTTTCGCTACTTTTTAGCCTGACAATGACCGTTTCCCTGTATTCCGGGAACAATGGAGCAGTCACTCCGGAGACGGCATTAAATGCCTATCTGAATAACGATGATACTTCTTTCAAATGGGAAGTTCACGACCAAACTCAGGCAGAAGGGCTGACTGCTTACCGACTAATTCTCACTTCGCAAACCTGGCGCAACATTCCGTGGCAACACGAGCTCATTGTCCTTGTTCCAAAGGAGCTCAATTACCACGATGCCCTGCTTTTTATTACCGGGGGAAGTGTTAAAGAAGGCTATCCCAACCTGCACAAGTGGGACGACAAACTTATCCAGTCGATGGGGCAAGTGGCAACCACCAATCAAGCCATTGTCGCCATTATTTGGCAGGTTCCCAACCAGCCGCTGTACGACGATTTAACGGAGGACGCCTTAATTTCCTTCACCTTGCATAATTACCAGAACGACCAGGATTTTACCTGGCCCCTTCTGTTTCCAATGACCAAAAGTGCCATCAAAGCAATGGATGCCATTCAGGAGTTTTCCAGGCAACAACTGAGTTTTGGAGTCGAACAATTTGTTGTTTCCGGTGCCTCCAAGCGCGGATGGACCACCTGGCTTACCGGAGCCAGTGACCAACGCGTCAAGGCCATTGGGCCCATGGTTATTGACGTGCTGAATATGCCGGTCAATGTCGATTACCACAAGGTTGCCTGGGGTGACTACAGCATCCAAATTGAGGACTACGTCCGCCTGGGTATCGCTCAGCAGGTAAACACACCGGGAGGTTCAGACCTGGTTAATATGATTGATCCTTACGCCTATCGGAAAAACCTGAGCATTCCGAAAATGCTGTTTATTGGTACCAACGACGAATACTGGCCGGTTGATGCAGTTAAAAACTACATCGACAGTATTCCCGGGCAAAATATGATTTGCTACACCCCCAATGCCGGGCATGGGCTGGGCGACAAAAAAACAGCCTTGACCACGCTCAGCGCTTTCTTTGGGATGGCGGCCCGCAATCAGCCTTATCCGACAAACGACTACAGCATTTCATCCACCGCGCAAGGAGCTTCGCTTAAAGTACAGGCCAATGCGGATTTATTGGAAGAAGTCATTCTTTGGACGACCTCCTCCAGCGACCGCGATTTTCGTGATGAGCAATGGAGCAGCAGCAGCCTCGGGCAAAAAGCCAGATCAGAAATTCAACTCGACATTCCCTTCCCCGAGACGGGTTACAAAGCCTTTTATGTCGATCTGAAATACAAGGCGCCCTATGGGGGAAGCTATACCCAAAGCACGCGCATGTTTGTAACCGATAACAAAGCACTTTTACTCCAACGAGGTCAATAGTTTTCTAAAACTCCCAACACCTGCAGTTCGATGGTGATGGGAGTTAAATTTTAATTTCTGAAAGATGAGACAGTTCTTCTTCCTTTTTAGCCTTTTGCTTTTTTTGCTACCGCCCCTGCAGGCCCAAACATTTAAGGCCGGAGCAGCATTACGCGTAATTACCCCCAAAAAGTTACTCCCCATTTCCGGCGGGATGGGTACACCACAGGCTGCAAAAGGCTTTCAGGGAGATTTGTACGTTCGTGCCCTTGTGTTTGAAAAAGGCACAACACGCCTGGCCATTGTAAGTATTGACAACCTGGGATGGCCGGCTTACCTGGGAAACCGCTCACGACAACTCATTCAGGGCATTGCGCCAGAACATGTTTTAATTGGTGTTACCCATACGCACAGCGCACCGGATGCCTATGCTTTCCCTGATAAAAACGGACAAAGCTCAGCCGACCTTGATTACCTCAATTGGTGCGTGCAGCAGGTTGCTGCCGCCGTTCAGGAAGCGATCCAAGAGCTGGAACCTGCCAGTTTAAAAGTGGCCGTTGGCAAAGCTCATGGACAAATTGCCTACAACTACTACGCACCCAAGCTGTATGATCCCCGCTGTGGCGTTATTCAGGCCATTGCCACAACAGGAGAAAAGTCGGGAAAGCCCATCACAACGCTGATTAACTATGCGATTCATCCGGAAATACTTGGCCCCGACCGCCAGTTGATCAGCCCCGATTTGTGTGGACCGCTTTACGAACGGATTGAGTCAAAAGGTGGAGGAATGGCTATCTTTATGAATAGTGCCCAAGGAGGAATGGTAACTGCCGACAACCGTCGGGAAAACGGGCAAGAGGCCAACAACTGGGAGGAGTGCATCCGGATTGGACACCTGCTGGCCGATGAGGCTCTCCGCATCCTCACTCCTGCCCTGGTTCAGGAAAATCCAGATTTGTTTATCACCTCCCGAAGCATTACACTGCCCGTTGATTCTGAAGCCATGCAATACGTTTTTCAGCATTCGCCCCTGGCAACCAACACCAATCGAACCGACTTTTCGTTTATTGACACTCAAGTCAACCTGCTTAATCTCGGAACAGCTCAGGCCATTACCATTCCTGGCGAAGCTTTGCCCAACATCGGCTATTACCTCAAACGTCATTTAAAAACCAAACACCCTTTCCTATTTGGCCTTACCAATGATGCTTTTGGTTACATCCTCACCAAGGAGGATTTCAATAGTTTTGAGCGCTACAATTACATCTCACGAACATCGTTGGGTGAAATGACCGGTGAAATCTACGAGCAAAATGCCTTGCAACTTATTCAGGAAAGCCCTCCCGCAGCGAAGTTCTAAGGCAAAGGAACAGGCGAAGGCGAAGAAAAGGAATAACGACACAATTTTCAAATCTTCGATCTTTACACCCCTTGCTGCCGAGAGATTGCATCAGGTTGCAGCGAGCTTGAAGAAAAACAGGACCATGCTCAAAAAGAGAATCCGCTACTCCTCTGATGAACGTGAAACCAACTATCTCGTAGAAAATTGAAAGAACAGTCTTTAATTTAAATCCGAGACCCGATGAAATCAGAGGAACTGAGGAAAATTCAAGCCCCGATCAAAGAGAAATACCGGGAACAGCCTACGGCGGCAATCATCACCCTGCAAGCAAGTGGAGAAATTGGAGCAGGCATTTCCTGCAAAGTAGCCACAGGAAAAACACTGGTTGAAGCTGGTCTACACCCGGCTACGGGGGGCAACGGCATGCTCGCCTGCTCCGGAGATTTGCTTTTGGAAGCCTTGGTAGCTTGTGCCGGAGTTACACTTCGGGCGGTATCAACAGCTTTGGAAATTCCGATCGAGCAAGGCAAGGTGATCGCCGAGGGCGACATGGATTTCAGAGGAACCTTAGGCGTAGCGAAAGACGTGCCGGTAGGCTTCAAAGCAATTCGACTTTCTTTTGAGTTGGCTTGCAATGCAAGTCCTGATCAACTCGCTGCAATTACCAAACTAACAGAACGATACTGCGTGGTTTATCAAACGCTCACCAAGGGAGTCCCCATTGCAACAAGCTATGTCACGCATTAATCCAGAAGAAGTTCCCAGCCTTAACCGAGCGATTGCATCGCTTGGTTAAGGCTGGCTGGAAATGCCACACCATTGGAAGCGTAGGGTTAGCAAAAGCTACTTATCTCAGTTCAATAACAATTTCTCAATTTCTTCTTTAGTTGTATTTCTGAGAATCACTTTCTTATTTTTATCAAGAACAAGATAAAAAGGAACTGATTCATATCCCTTAAAGCCATAATCCACCATTGCTATGCTATCTATTAACAGCGAAGGCTGAGGAATTTTAAGTTGCTTGGTCGCTTTTTCCCAGCTAGATTTATTGTTATCAATACTGATAAAAATAAATTGAGCTTTATCTCTAAATTTTTCAGCTAATTCAATCATCTCGGGAATTTCCTGTCTACAAGGACCACACCAACTTGCCCAAAAATCAAGTACTACATAGTCTTTCGTAAAGTCTGAAAGTGAATATAACCTACCGTTATTATTCAATAGTTGAAACTCAGGTGCCATTTTCCCTTCAGCAATTCCACTCGCATTAAATGCAGACAACTTTTGCCTTAAAATATTTTTTGATTTATCTGAATAATCTCCCAAAAGAAATTCTTCTGTAATTTCATTAAATTTTTCCTTTTCAATAGGAAGGTCAATTCCCAAAATAAGGTTCTCTGTCAGGAAATATTCCAAAACTTTCCCACTCAATTCAGCTTTAGCGATATAATACTTTTCGATATAGTCATTTTTATAATCAGCACCTGTGCTCCATATCTTTTTTAAATATAAATAGTTGATGTAATTGTCTATAAAATCATGATAGTGCTGAATATTATTCGCTTGATTATTTTGAATTTGAAAGGACTTTAGAAAATCGAAGTAATTAGTTTCTTCCTTAATTAGTTTTGATGCATATCTTCTTGCGTAATATATTTTCTCGTTTGCAGCGCAGTATCGAATATCGTTCTCTAAGTATGTAATAAAACGGTCATCAAGCTTGTTTTTGTTTTTATTGAGAAAAGATTCTTTAGCTGTAGCAACAGAATCAACTTGTGAAGAAAATTGCTCAGGAGGCAAACGATAGTCTAAGTTTGAGGTAAAAAATGCCGAAAATTTCTTCTGATATTCATGCAAAATCGAATTATGACTTTTATTCTCTTGCAAAAAATAAACGGTATTGTCTAACTTGATGTCAATGGATAAATCTTCACCTGGTTCTAAATAGAGCTTAATTCCATTTTTTCCAAGAATCAAAATAGCCTCAGTTGGCTGGTTAATTGGATATATAATTGAGAACTTTTGGGTACTATCAATCTCAATCTGTTGGATTGAATTTTCATCCATTGAATACTGTTCTTGCGGAAAGAATAAAATTTTATCAATATCTGGAGAATCTACTTTCCCAGATATGTTAATGGTTGACCAGTTGTCGACTTCTGTTTTACATCCAAATAAAACAAGAATAATTACAATTAGAAGTTGATTTCTCATTCTTTACAATTTTGGCTGACTTCTAATAATCTTATGCATTGATGTTATTTCAATGCTAAGTTCAGTTATAAAAGTCGTCCATAGATATTTAATGATTCTCTCGCTTGCATGGTGTGCTTGAGGGAAAATTTTTATACGATAGCAAGCGTTTGCAAAGGGGGTATCTGAGGGGCTGTTTTTTCATGCGGGGTTGGTTTCTTAGTTAGCGAATTAGTTTCCATAAAAATAAGTATTTATTGTTTCGAAAAGACATTTCGCCCAAAGGATTTCAGAAATCGGCAATTGGACTGATGCGCGATTAAAAAATCACGTCCCCCGAAATCATCTCTTTGGGATTTCGATTTTGGAATTTGAAATTATAAACCCCCGACCCATCACCCAATAAGGCCGGGGTTTCTCATTCAGGATGGTTCAGTAATTCCAAGCATTTCAAGAAATTGCGGACGCCCCTGCAAGGCAATGCGGGCAATCGCTCTAAAATCGGAATACCAATCCTGCAAGACATCTACGGCTTTGTCACGGGCTTTGGTGGCATCCTGCGCTTCACCGGACTCCTGCTTTAAACGGGCTAACTGGTCTTCCACAGCCAGCACCAGGTCCATGCCAGCCTGTAACTTTTCTGCCGTAACACCAAACTCACTTATTTTAGCCATAGCCGGTTCATCAGCCATCAGGTTGGTGTAAAACAGCCGTGCCTGGCTGATCCAACCGGAATAGCTTTGTTTGCGCCTGCCATTAAGCTGAAGCTTAGTCCACATACCTGCATCATTTTTAAAAGCAATGCGGGCAATTTTTACGTAGTTCATGTATGTATGATGAGCTTCCGAACGTTTTAGTCGTAGCTCATCGCTGGCACCATCTTCTTCACCGGCTTCTTTAACCTGCTTTGCCTGCAGTCAGTTTCTCGGGCGTATAACCCAACAAACTCATCAGTCCGGCAACTTCGGGGTGACTTAAGGCATTGTTGATGCCTAAGTCAGCCTTCAGTAATAATTCATCAATCTCTTTGTTCATAATGCATACATATATTTAGTTAGTGGGTGATCAAATTAATTTTAATCACTCTTCACACACAAACATCTTACTTACACAGCTAAAACGATCAGTATCCGCTTGGTTCTTGATCATTACCTGCCGGGGTAATGTTCATTAAACTGTGTCAATTGTATTTTTTGCTATTAGAGTTTTAGTTTGCATCGTTCTCCAAATTTGAT
>NZ_JBNGOT010000013.1:0-134915 GCF_050589705.1 Sunxiuqinia rutila | reverse complement strand
TCTACTCATAATTCTAAGATACAATTTTCATAACAATCATATCTTAACCTACTGTCCGTTCAAATGTAGCAACTCCAAACTGTCTGCCGCAATCCTTTCTGCGTCTCCAAGATCTGAAAGGTTTAAAACGCAAGAAGAAAGTGGTTAGGTAATTAAGTGAAAATGGAACCCCCTACCCCTTCCAACACTCTAATCTTCCGACACTCCAACCTTCCAACCTTCCAACCTTCCGACCTTCTAACCTTCCGACCTTCTAACCTTCTAACCTTCTAATCCTCCAATTGGCCACCGGAAAAAAGAACTCCAAAATATAAATACTATATTTGAACTTCACATCATTAATTACAACCGATGCATCAGAACGAGATTAGATGGAAACAGCGATTTTCGAATTACAAGAAAGCTTTGCTTACACTTTCTTCTGGCGTAAAACAGTATCACGAATCAGGCCTTTCAGAGCTTGAAAAACAAGGTTTGATTCAAGGCTTCGAATTCACGCACGAGCTAAGTTGGAAGGTCATGCAGGATTTTCTGAAAGATCAGGGAGAAACGAACCTATATGGTTCAAAAGACGCGACTCGCGTGGCTTTTAACAGAGGACTCATAACCCATGGAGAGCTATGGATGACTATGATTGCTGACAGAAACCTGACATCGCACACCTACCAGGAGGAAATTTCGGAAAAAATCCTTAAGCGAATCGTAAACGATTACTATGCCTTGTTTTTAACCTTCGAAAAGAAAATGGATGAGCTATGCCTTATGGACTGAGCGATAAAACCCGGGATTCATTAGCTGACGTCTTTCGCAAGTATGCCAATATCGAACAGGTTATACTTTATGGTTCAAGGGCAAAAGGCAATTACTTTGAAGGTTCAGACATTGACCTGACATTGGTAGGCGACAACTTGGATTTTTCAGATTTGCAACGTATTTCTGTTGATATCGATCAGTTGAACCTTCCCTATTTAGTGGATATTTCAATATTTAGAACCCTGTCCAATAACCAATTGATTGACCACATTAAACGCGTTGGTATTACCATTTATACGAAATGAGCATCGAATAACGATCAAGCCCAGACACTTTAACCTTGACAACTTCTCCCTTTAACCTTTAACCTTTAACCTTTAACCTTTAACCTTGTCCCTTTACACTTTAACCTTAGTCAGCAGTCGCGAGATTCGAGTCTCTACGTTACTGAATAACCAACAAATGACAAACATTAAAAGCCAGGCAAAGGTGCAGATTACCCCCATGCTCTTTGCACTCTGCTCTTTGCCCGATTGACCACTGAATGACAATTCTTCCGGGCGCAGGATCAGGCTAAGGCAAGCCCCATGCTATCTGCCAATAACGAACCGACGAAGTCGCGAACTCACGAACGCATGAGGTCAGATGAAAATAGCGAGCACGCAACGAATGACCATCAAATCACGACTAATGACAAACATTAAGCGCCAGGCAAAGGTGCAGATTACCCCATGCTCTCTGCCCTCTGCTCTCTGCACTCTGCTCAATTGACTACTATTGCCAACCAATGACAAGTGTTTTAACCACAGAGTAACCAAGAGTAATTCACAGAGTGTCACAGAGCGAAAAACGAACTCATGAACCTATGAACTCATGCACATTATTTAACCGCTAAGACGCAGAAGATCCGTAAAGCACTCAAGCAATGACCGCTGAATGACCATCAAATGACTAGCATTGACATTTTCCAGGCACAGAATCAGGCTAAGACACAGGTAAACTCCATGCCCTTTGCGCTAAGCTCTTTGCTCTCTGCCCTCTGCTCTCTGCCCTCTGCCCTCTGCCCTCGACAACCGACAACCGACAACTGAAAACTGATAACCGATCTTCCACTTTTAGTTGAATATAATTTTGCATAGCAAGCGTAAAAGCCTTTTATTTGCATTTTTTATGGGCTGGCTACAAAGTTCTCCATTCATCCTTGGCTTTCAATGGATGCGTTAAACCTGAAATTACAAATCCTTCAAGCACGAGAGAATGGCCCGAATAATACGTATCGGTCTCCACAGACAGTCTCTTTGGTAAAATAAAACAAGCGATTCGGCAGTATGAGTGAATTTATTTTAGGCGGACTATGCTTTAGCATTGCTTTTGTCAGCGTGTTTTTGGTTCAACCCTCAGTTGCTCAGGTTGGCTTGGCAAAAAACCTGACCGCAGAGCCGGAAAAACACTTTCCCAAGCTTCCCCTGTTAACGATGGGAGGCGTATCCATGTTTTTTGGCATCAACCTGGCCTTGGCGCTTTGTACCAGCAGTAAAGGCTTTGGAAGCCTGCACCCGCTAATTGCCGCCATGGTTATCCTGTTTTTTTCTGGCTTGCTCCTGGACACAAACATCACCTTTCGGTACATCCGGCAAATGGCCAAGCTGCTGGCTGCAGCGGTCCTGGTGCTTCACACCCGGGGCACCCAGGGGATTCTTATTCCGGGGATGAATCCCACACTGGATGCATTGGTGCAAATCGTTTTTGTCATCGCATTCATGTATGTATTTCACGAACTGGTCTTGTTTCGTAAAATGACCATGCTTGTGCTGGCACTCCTGCATGCCTTGTTTTTTGTTGGCATCAAAGGATTTGTGCAGCTGCCCTTCAATGATTTTTTGTTGGCACTGGCACTCTCAGGAAACCTGGCAGGCATCTTAATTTACAGTGCCTATGCCCGCTATAAGCACAAGCCCCTTCCCTTGATTGGGCATACCGGCATTTTCCTGATTGCTATCATTCTTGCTTACCTTTGGCTAAAGCTGCTCGCTTTCTGGATCAACTAGCAAATGAGCAAGAAGTATCCAACGAATGACCATCAAGACACTTTAACCTTTAACCATGACAACTTTAACCTTAATTTGAAATCAAGAGTAGCGAGTAATGAGTAACGCAAATCCAAAGAATGACAAGCCAGTTTAACCACTGAAGAACCAAGAGTAATTCACAAAGTAGCACGGAGCGAAAAACGAACTCATGAACCTATGAACTCATGCACATTCTTTAACCGCAAAGACGCAAAAGATCCGCAAAGCAATCAAGGAATGACAACCAATGACATTTTCCAGGCACAGGCACAGGCAAACCCCATGCTCTTTGCCCTCTGCTCTTTGCTCAATTGACAACAAATGACATTATTTCTAACCGCAAAGACGCAAAAGATCCGCAAAGCAATCAACAAACACGATCAAGCTCCAGAAATTTTAACCTTTAACCTTGGTCCTTTAACCTTAACTGGAAGTCGTAAGTAGCGATTACCGAGAATACAAAGAATGACTACTATTGACAACCAATGACAAGTGTTTTAACCACTGAAGAACCAAGAGTAATTCACAAAGTAGCACGGAGCGAAAAACGAACTCATGAACCTATGAACTCATGCACATTATTTAACCGCTAAGACGCAGAAGATCCGCAAAGCAATCAAGGAATGACAACCAATGACATTTTCCAGGCACAGGCACAGGCAAACCCCATGCTCTTTGCCCTCTGCTCTTTGCTCAATTGACCATCAAATGACATGAGCTTGGTACTTTAACCTTGACAACTTTAACCTTAACCAGAAGTAGTGTGTCACGCGTAGCCAACCTCTACCCAATGCCTATTAATGACAAGATTGACTTGATTTAACCGTTAGTCACAAAAAATTAATCCAGGTGAAGCAAAAGACTAGCATCTTAGTAAAAATTAACCACGAAGAACGCCGGGGATACACAAATCTTGGAGAACAGCAGGCCCAGACACTTCGTTAACCGAAGATTCATTACGAGCCCAGACTAACAAAGCGGGTTCTTCCTGAACAAAATTCGCTGCTTTTCGTTCAATGACAAAAAACTCACGCTTTATATTTCCTAAGCCGTCATTATGAAAAAGCTGCTATCACTCCCCGAGAACCTTGTTAAACAATTCCATGAATTAGAGCAAGTCAGTTCGAATGATTTTTTCTGTGCTTCAGACCCTTCCGGAACCAAAGTTGGCTCAGGAGGTGGCACCGCCCATTTGTTGCATCAATCCTGGTTAAACGACAATACTCAGCAATCACTCGATCAGTGGCTAAGTCAGGAACAACGCATTATTATTCATGCAGGGGGTCAAAGCCGGCGCTTACCAGCTTATGGCCCTTCCGGAAAAATTCTCACCCCCATTCCTGTTTTCAGATGGGAGCAAGGCCAACGTCTCGATCAAAACCTGTTGGAATTGCAACTACCGCTATACGAACAAATCCTTCAAAAAGCTCCCAACTCACTCAATACACTGGTTGCCAGTGGCGATGTTCTAATTCGTGCTTCTGAAAATCTGACAAATATTCCTGAAGCCGATATTGTATGTATAGGTATCTGGACCAGTCCGGAAAAAGCAACCAACCACGGTGTGTTTTTTTGTAAACGACACACCAGTTCCGACCTTGAGTTTATGCTTCAAAAACCTTCTCCCGAAGCCATTCAGTCTCACACAAGCGATCACCTCTTTCTTATGGATATTGGAATTTGGCTACTCAGTTCGAAAGCACTTAAAATTCTAATGCAACGCTCAGGGTGGAATACAAGCCTAGATCAATTTAATAATAGACAGGTTAGTTACTATGATCTGTACGGTACTTTTGGTCCGGCCATGGGCCTACACCCCAACGAAAAAGACGATGAAATCAACAAACTCAGCGTAAAGATCATCACCCTTCCCAACGGCGAGTTTTACCATTACGGAACCAGCAAAGAATTAATTGACAGCACAGAGATCATCCAAAATCAGGTGGTTGATCAAAGAAACATTTGGCAACGTCGGGTAAAACCTCATCCCAGCATGTTTGTGCAAAATGCCATAACCGACATTGAACTTAAAAGTGATCACCATCATCTATGGATCGAAAATAGCCATCTTGGTCATCGATGGCAACTTTCCCATCACCATATAATTACCGGTATCCCCAATAACAATTGGAACCTGAAGCTTGCTCCTGAAAATTGTCTGGATATGGTTCCTATTCATGATCAGGAAGTCTGCATTCGCCCTTATGGCTTTTTCGACAAATTTAATGGGACATTGGCAGGTGGTGCACAATGGCTTGGAACTCCGCTCAAGAATTGGCTCCAACTGAAAGGCATTACCTTAGAAGAAGCGGAACTGGATCCGGAAACCGATATTCAACTGGCTCCCCTCTTTCCTGTGACCAAGCAGCCCGAAGAAAAATTAATTCAATGGATGCTTGATCCTACCGATCATTCTCCGGAAATAAAAAAAATATGGCTAAGTAGTAAACGCTTATCGGCGGCAGACTTAAACGATCAGGCAAACCTTATTCGCCTCTATGCTCAGCGCGATCAATACCGCTGCATGAACTGGCCTCTGCTTGCTAAAAATTACCGCAAAAGTGTGTTTTTTCAGGTCAACCTTGAAGCAGCAGCACAGGACTTTGCCCGAAATAACATGGAGCTTCCAGCTCCACTTGCTGAACATGAAGAAGCAATTCTCCGAATCAAAGATGAAATGTTTAAAGCTCGTGTTACATCGCTCAAAAACGGCAATGGCCAGATTCACGAACAAAACGCTTTTAATATCCTTCGGGAAACAATTGTTGACACCGTTAAAAACAAACCGGCACTTCCTCAACTTAATGTTTACGAAGACCAGATTATCTGGGGAAGAAGTCCTGTACGCTTTGACCTGGCAGGTGGCTGGACCGACACAGCCCCTTTCTGTCTTACTCATGGCGGACGTGTGGTTAACCTCGCAGTTGAACTTAATGGGCAGCCTCCATTGCAAGTCTATGTTAAACCGACTTCCGAATTTAAAATCGTGTTCCGCAGTATTGACCTGGGGCTGAAAGAAGAAATTACCACTTACGAGGAACTGGCTAATTTTGCTCAGGTAGGCTCAGCATTCTCCATTCCCAAAGCGGCACTTTGCCTTTGTGGCTTTCACCCCGATTATGCAGCCATACAGTACCCTTCCTTAATCCAACAGTTAAAAGCCCTTGGAGCAGGCGTTGAACTTTCATTGCTGGCAGCAATTCCCAAAGGCTCTGGCTTAGGAACAAGTTCTATTCTGGCAGCAACCGTATTAGGTACATTATCTGACTTTCTCAATTTGAACTGGGATCAGGCAGAAGTATGCCACCGAACCTTGGCATTGGAGCAGCTTTTAACAACGGGAGGTGGATGGCAGGATCAATACGGAGGAATACTCCCAGGTCTTAAGTTGTTGCAAACTGATCCAGGAATTCACCAACAACCTGTAGCACGCTGGCTCCCGGATCATCTCTTTACACGCCCGGAATTTCACAACTGTATGCTTCTTTACTATACAGGTATCACGCGTACTGCTAAGAATATTTTAGCAGAGATTGTCAGAGGTATGTTTCTTAATTCAACCACTCATCTTCGGATTTTGCAAGAAATGAAACAGCATGCACTCAATACGTTTGATACCATTCAAAAAGGGAACTACCAGTTACTAGCTGACCATGTACGCCACAGCTGGAATCTTAATCAACAGCTGGACGCCGGAACCAACCCGCCGGAAGTGCAACAAGTACTTTCTCAAATTTCAGACTATACACTGGGGCATAAGCTGCTTGGAGCCGGCGGAGGTGGGTATTTGTTTATAATGGCTAAAGACATCGTTGCAGCAAGTAAAATAAAAAGAATTTTGGAAGAAAATCCTCCTAACCAGCGTGCCAGGTTTGTGGACTTTGCCCTTTCGAATGATGGTTTTCAAGTTACACGTTCGTAGCCTGTTGGCCCCACAACATTGGCACCGGTAAAGAAATATCCATTCTGGTCGCAGAAGAACCCGTAAAAGGGGCCATGCGAATCAAAGTACGCCGAAAGGAAACCGGGATCTAGTCCTTGTTCCCTTTCGCAATATAATCATCCGAATCAATGCATTCACTATGAAAAAAGATAGCAAAATATACGTTGCCGGCCACAAAGGACTGGTGGGATCGGCCCTATGGAAAACCCTTCAGAACAAAGGATACACCAACCTGATTGGTCGGTCGTTGGAAGAGCTGGATTTGATGGATCAATCAGCCGTCGCTCAATTTTTCGAAATCGAAAAACCGGAATATGTGATTCTGGCAGCAGCCAAAGTAGGAGGTATTATCGCCAACAACACCTACCGCGGACAGTTTATCTATGAAAACCTGCAAATTCAGAACAACGTTATTCATCAGTCCTATGTGCACGGCGTGAAGAAACTGTTATTCCTCGGCTCTACCTGCATCTATCCGAAAAACGCACCACAACCCATGACCGAAGATTGTTTGCTGACCGATGTGCTGGAATACACCAATGAGCCCTATGCCATCGCCAAGATTGCCGGCTTAAAAATGTGTGAAGCCTACAACATGCAGTATGGCACCAATTTCATTTCGGTTATGCCGACCAATTTGTATGGTCCCAATGACAACTTCAATCTGGAAACCTCGCATGTGTTGCCCGCTATGGTTCGGAAAATCCATTTATCGAAGTGCCTGGAAGAAAGCAACTGGGATGCTATCCGCGACGACCTGAATAAACGCCCCGTGGAAGGCATAGACGGAGCAGCTTCAGAAGAAGACATCCTGTATATTCTGAAAAAATATGGGATCTACCTGCACCATTCTGCCAGGGAAGAAGAAACACGCCTGTTCACGCCACCCGCATCTCAGAAACAGCCGGTTACCTTGTATTTATGGGGAAGCGGTAATCCGATGCGCGAGTTCCTCTGGTCGGAGGATATGGCCGAAGCCTGTGTTTTCTTGCTGGAAAACCGAAACTTTGAAGATATCAAGGCAAGCAGTGGAGACGAAGTGCGAAACACCCACATCAACATTGGCACCGGTAAAGAAATCGCCATTCGGCAACTGGCGGAAACCATTCAACAAACCATTGGTTTTCAAGGCAGCATTGAGTTCGACCGAACCAAGCCTGATGGTACTCTTCGCAAGCTGACGGATCCGTCCAAGCTTCACAGCCTGGGATGGAAACACCGTATTGAGCTGGAAGAAGGCGTTCGCCTAATGTACCAGCACTACCTGGCTTAGCAAGGGCAAGCACGCACGATATCAGGCAAAAGAACGCCTCAAAAGAATCATGCACTTAAGGACAGATGTACTTAGGTGCTTTTTTTTGCCCATACACGACCATCCATAAAGCATACACCCAAGGACAATTCCTAAGGCTAAGGCACAGACTAAGGCGTCCCCCGAACGGACGAAGGCAAGCAAACACGAACGCACGAAGTCAGAAAGAAGTTGAGAGTCCTGAGTAGCGAGTATCTGCAATATAACTATTGAATGACTACGATTGACTACCAATGACATGAGCTTGGCTCCTCAACCTTTAACCTTGTCCCTTTAAACTTTAACCTTGACTTCAGCCACGAGTCGCAAGAATCAAGTATCGATTGAATGACCATCATTGACAACCACTCTTTGCCCCACGCTCTATGCTCTTTGCTCTCTGCCAATAACGAACAGATGAAGTCGCGAACTCACGAACGCACGAGGTCAGACGAAAAAAGCAACCAATCAACGAATTGACCAACAGATAACTACTGATGACAAGTATAAAGTGTCAGGCAAAGGTGCAGATAACCCCATGCTCTTTGCTCAATTGACCATCAAATAACAACGAATGACAAACTTTTTAAACACAGAGCACCCCGGAGTGAGAGACGAGTGACAAACTCACGTACTTATGCTCCTTCCTAACCGCAAAGACGCAAAAGATCCGCAAAGCACTCAAGGAATGACCATCATTGACAACCACTCTTAGCCCTCTCCCCTTTGCCCACGCTCTCTGCCCTCTGCCCTTTGCCCTTTGCCCAAATAACTACCAATGACAATAATCGACAAGAATAAACCGCAAAGAAAAACAAGATCGAAATCAATGGACAAAACATGAACCCATAGCGCAAAAAACTTCGTAAAACCAGCATCAAATCTGTTTTTTGTTTTTTTGCAAAGTGTGCTCCTTCGCCCCTTATTCAGGCGTTTCAGCAGGCAAAATGGGAAGGATGTTAACTGAATAAAACAGCACCACATGGAAAATCAATCATTTGGGAGATGCAATTTCTGCCACACGCCACTTCACCACCTGGTAACCGATTTGGGCATGCAGCCCCTTTGCGAGGATAAAATTCGTCGGGAAGACCTCCATAAAATGGAACCCCATTTCCCACTCAAGGTCTATGTCTGCGAGCATTGTTTTCTGGTACAAGCACCTCCCGTCGTTTCACCAGAAGTTATTTACCGCGACTATGCCTATTATTCCTCCTACTCGGATACCTGGCTTGAACACGCCAAGCAATACGTGGAATATGTCAGCAAGCGGTTTGAGATCGGGCCCAAGGCTTTGGTCGTCGAAATTGCCAGCAATGATGGCTATCTGCTTCAATATTTTATGGCGAAGGGAATTCCGGTCTTAGGCATCGACCCCTCCCGTGAAATTGCAGAATATGCCCAACGCGAAAGAGGCATAAAAACCGAGATCCGCTTTTTTGGCTATCAAACCGCTCAGGACCTGGTTCGTCAATACGGACAGGCCGACCTGATTGTCGGCAATAACATTCTGGCTCACGTTCCCGATATCAATGACTTTGTGAAGGGAATGAAACATTTCTTGAAAGCCAACGGTGTCATTACCATGGAATTTCCTCATCTGGAGCGCCTGATTGCTGAAAACCAGTTCGACACGATCTACCACGAGCACTTCTCCTACCTTTCATTTACGGCCGTAAAAAACATTTTTGATCATTATGATCTCACCCTTTTTGACGTCCAGAAACTCAATACCCACGGGGGGTCGATCAGAATACACGCCTGCCATAAGGCCGATCAAAGCAAGCCGGTTGCAGAGGCCGTTCGTCAGCTTTTAAAGCAGGAGCACGAAGCAGGCATGGACACCCTCTCCTACTATGATCAGTTCAACGAAAAGGTGAAAGAAACCAAACGCAAAATCCTGGAGTTCCTGATTCAGGCTAAACGGGAGGGCAAGCAGGTAGTCGGTTATGGTGCCCCCGGCAAAGGCAACACCTTGCTCAATTATTGTGGGGTGAGAACCGATTTTTTGGATTTCACCGTTGACCGGAATCCGCACAAACAAGGCAACTTCTTGCCCGGAAGCCATATCCCGATCTATCACCCGGACACGATCAAAGAGACCCGTCCCGATTACCTGTTCATTCTCCCGTGGAACTTAAAAGAAGAACTCATCCATTACAACAGCTATATTCGCGAATGGGGCGGAAAGTTTGTCATCCCCATCCCTGAATTGACAGTCATTGACTAGGCCCGGATCAACCGAAAGCCCCTCTTGATTCCTGGTTCTTGGCTCTTGCTTCTTTCTTCTTCCCTTGTTTTTGTATGCCCAAAGGGATTCGGTATTTTTGCACGATGATTAAAAAAACGATACTGTTACTAACGCTGGTTTTGGGCTGGAACGGACTGCGGGCTCAACGCGAATCGACCAACGATTTTGTGCCGTATTATCCCGGGACTGACAACAAACAATACCTTTTAATTGCACCGGGGACACTGGGTCCCAATGCCCTGCCAATTCCCGCTATTTTAGATGGAGAAGTAGGTACTGATAACCTGTTCCGGATTGCCTGTGATTCCTATTTTCGTGATGGTGGAGGCGACAACGGGCATAGCCTGATGATCAACTTTCGGTTTCCGGTCGTTCAAAATTTCATGGCATTCGAACTGCAGTGGAACTTGCTGGAATACTTTCATACAACTAATGAGGTGCGAGATATCATGCAACTTTTCAAGGATGACCCGGGCTGGACCCTGAATCGGGGCGACCTCATTCTAAACACCTACATCCAGTTGCTGCAGGAACGTTCGTTTTGGCCCGCCTTCATGGTGGTCAATGCCCTGAAGACAACCACCGGAAGCATCAAAGATGGCCGGGCAACCGACCTGCCGGCTCATTGGCATTACATGAGTATGGGCAAGCAACTGGTGAACTTCGGGCAGTTTCAGTTCCGGCTCAATGCCATGGCTGGATTTTACGTGTGGCAAACCAATCAATTTGACCTGGAGCAAAATGAAGGCTTCCTGTGGGGACTGGAAAGCCAATTCAACTACCGCAAGCTGGAACTGGGCGTGGGGACATCGGGCTACAATGGCTGGAAATGGTATGGCGAAGACCGCCCTATTCAACTCAAAGGACGTTTGATCATCAATAATCCGATCGTAAACTATTTTGTGGAATACAAAACCGGCCTGCAGGATTATTACTACAGCTCCTTCTCCGTCGGCATCAACTGGCACCCGCGTTCCCCGTTTAAGTTGGACCGCCATTAAAACCCTGCTCCGTGCCGCACAATTTTTATCTTTGTTGAAATTGCATTCAATCCGATTATGAAACTTGCCGTTATTGACCTTGGAACCAACACCTGCAACCTGCTGATTGCCGAAATCAGCGGGAAAACCTACTCCCTCATCCATCAAAGTAAAGTTGGGGTGAAGTTGGGCAAAGGAGGCATCCACAAAAACCAGCTAACTCCTGAGGCCTTCCAGCGGGCAACGGCTGCCCTCAAGCAGCACCTGCAAACCATCGCTTCTTATTCTGTCGATACCGTACGAACGCTGGCGACCTCGGCCGTGCGCGATGCCGCCAACCAGCAGGAGTTTACCCAACACCTGTTTGCCGAAACCGGCCTTCGTCTGGAAACCATTTCCGGAGAGCGCGAGGCTCAGCTGATTTTTGAAGGGGTTCAACTGGCCTTGGGCAAACTCCCCAACCACAGCTTGATTATGGATATTGGTGGAGGCAGCAACGAATTTATCGAACCTTTTGATGAGTCGATTCGCTGGAAGGCAAGCTTTCCTTTGGGTATGGCCCGCGTACTGGAACAACTTTCCATCTCCGATCCCATCCGTCCGAACGAAGTTACAGCCATCGAAAACTGGTTTTTGCAAGGAATGAAACCCCTTTGGCAGCAGCTTAACACCAAGCCGGTTTGCCAACTCATTGGCTGTTCGGGAGCCTTCGACACCCTGGCCGACTTGCTGGATGAAACGCCACCCGGAACCAAAAGCCGAAGCAGTCAACTCATTTCGATCCGGGATTTCAACCGGATTGCGGATCAGGTCATTTTTTCAACCAAGGCACAGCGCGATCAAATGATTGGGATGGATCCCCTGCGGGTAGAAATGATCGTTCCGGCACTCCTACTCATTCGCCTAACCATTCAGAAGCTGGGAGTCCGCGAAATCATCCAAACGGACTACGCACTTCGTGAAGGCGTTTTGTTCGAATGGATTAATCATTAATTTTGAACGAATAAAATTTAAAAGCACACCATGTCAAAAATATTAGTGATCGACGATGAGCGCAGTATCAGAAACACGCTGAAGGATATTCTGGAGTTTGAAAAATACCAGGTTGACCTGGCTGAAGATGGTCAGCAAGGGATTGACCTGATTCGTAAAAACGTCTACGACATCGTGTTATGCGATATCAAAATGCCTGGTATGGATGGCATCGAGGTGCTTCAAAAAGTCCAAATCCTTGCCCCCGACGTACCCGTTGTGATGATCTCCGGACATGGAAATATTGACACTGCTGTGGAGTCAATCAAAAAGGGAGCCTTTGACTATATTGAAAAACCGCTCGACCTGAATCGCCTGCTCATCACCATTCGCAACGCCATGGACAAATCGAACCTGATTACCGAAACCAAGGTATTGAAAAAGAGGGTGAACAAAAAATACGAAATTGTCGGACAATCCGAGGCCATGCAACGAATCATTCAGATGGCCGATAAGGTGGCCCCCACCGATGCCCGGGTGCTGATTACCGGAGCCAACGGAACGGGAAAAGAGCTGGTTGCCCGTCGCCTGCACGATCAAAGCAACCGCGCTTCGGGTCCGTTCATCGAAGTCAACTGCGCAGCCATTCCTTCAGAATTAATTGAAAGCGAACTGTTCGGCCATGAAAAAGGAGCTTTTACTTCGGCTGTCAAACAGCGCAAAGGGAAATTTGAGCAGGCTTCGGGCGGAACCCTCTTTTTGGACGAAATTGGCGATATGAGCCTTTCGGCTCAAGCCAAAGTATTGCGTGCCTTACAGGAAAATGTCATCACCCGCGTTGGAGGTGACAAACCCATTAAGGTGGATGTGCGCGTGGTGGCAGCAACCAACAAAAACCTGAGTGAAGAAATTGAAAACAACAACTTCCGCGAGGACTTATACCACCGATTGAGTGTTATTCTGATTCAAGTTCCCACCCTCAACGAACGGGCTGAAGACATCCCCGAACTGGCCAATCACTTTATCAAGCAAATTTGCAGCGAATATGGCATGCCCGAAAAGACCATTACCGACGAAGCTTTGGTTAAACTGCAACAGATTAACTGGACCGGAAATATTCGTGAATTTCGAAATGTCATCGAACGCCTGATCATTCTGGGAAATAAATCCATTACCGACAGTGATGTTGAAACCTTTGCTGCGCCCATTAAGTAGCGATAAGGATAATTTTTCACATTGTGAAACATCAGTTTATCAGGTGTTTTTGACCTTTTTAAAGCCATACAACATGTTTTTCCGGAATAAGCAAACTTCTTGGAGAATTTGTTGTTATAACAAAACGAAAGATTACCGACCTTAGAAAGACATAGTACAAAATTAAGGAGACCCGCTGAAGCCGGAAAGTTTTTGTTGTTGTCATGGCGTATTTAAACACTTCACCCCGGGGTTTATTGTTTCCCGGGGAACGGACCGAGTTTCATGGGTTTCCTTTTTTTGTTTCCTCATAAACAGCAAGTCATTTTCTATAAATAGCAGAGCTTCCTGCTCACTCATTTTACAAAAAACCATTTCAATTTTGAAAAGGCCACTTGACAGTACCTTTAAAATGGCTCCGGATAGCCCTTCATTTCCTGCACGTTTGCCTATTCTCCGGGCACGCACTTCGGCAATAAGCATTCGGATATCGAATAATTACAAAGAATATCCGTTATATTTGGAGCTTTAAAAACATAAAACACGCAGACTATGAAACGTGTCGCCATATTTCCCGGTTCGTTTGATCCGTTTACCATCGGACATGAAAGTATTGTCAGAAGAGCCCTTCCCATGTTTGATAAAATTATCATCATGATTGGGTACAACACCAACAAGCAATCCTTCTTTCCCATTGAAAAACGCATGAAATGGATTGACCAGGTTTTTGACGATGAGCCCAAAGTGGAGGTTCAAACCCATGAAGGACTGACGGTTGACTTTTGCAAGAAAGTAAACGCCAACTACATTCTGAGGGGCCTACGCACATCGGCCGACTTTGAGTACGAACGGGCCATTGCGCAGGTTAACAAAAAGATGCACCCGCAGATTGAGACCGTTTTCCTGCTGACCAAACCAGAGCATACCCCGGTAAACTCTTCCATTGTTCGCGACATTATCCTGCATGGCGGCGATGCCAGCATGTTTTTACCCAATAAATTAAACATGGATGAATTTAAAAAAGATGAAGCTTAAAACCCTCCTTCTTTTTTTCGTTTTAACCATTGGCTTCCGGCCGTTTTTGCAAGCCCAGCAACAGGTTGTTCTATCAGGAAAAGCGCCGGAATATGCTGGCTATCAAATAGAGCTGTACCGTTACGCTGATCCGATTTCAGAGGAAAAGCAATTACTGACCCGGTTGGCAATTGCATCAGATGGCAGTTTTGAGGCAACGCTAAGCTTGCAGGAAATCACCTATGCCTTTGCCACTTTCGATTCCTACCAGGCCTCGCTGTTTCTGGAACCCGGAAAACAATATGAGCTGACTTTACCTCCGCTAAAACCGGTGCCGCCCAGTCAAAAGCGCAATGCCTTTTTTGAGGCAGATGAAATCAGCTTTGTCCTCAAAAACAGCCATCCACAGGAACTCAACCGACAGATTGAGGCCTTTGAATTGGCTTATTTCAAAGAGGAAAGCCGCTACTTTAACCAAATCTACCACCAGAAATCCCAAGCGGCGGTTGACTCGTTGAACAAGCTTTTACACCAGGATTTTCCACCAACATCCAATACTTACTTTGAACGGTACAAGTTTTACCGCCTGGCATTTGCTGAATTCATTCTCCACCAGGGTGAGTCCAAACAATTCATCCAAACCTATTTTCTCGATCAAAAACCCGACCTGGGCATTCCTCCATGTGCCCAGCTGTTCAAACAACTTTTCGCCAATCAGTTTGAATTTGAGGGAAATAAAATTCAGGGGAACGATTTCAAACGCTTGGTTGGGCAAGCGAATCTGGCGGGTATTGAAGCTTACCTGATCAGCGAAAACGGCTGGAACAGTGAACTCAGTCAGCTGGTTATCCTGCAAGCCATAAACGATGCCTATTTTCAAGGCAAATTTTCACAACGAAGCTTGCTCCGGCTGTTATCGAAAATTGAAGAAAGCACGTGGGAACAAAATAAAAAAGACATGGCACAACGGCTGAAAGCCAAATTAACCTATTTACAGCAGGGCAGTCAGGCTCCCCAATTTTCAATGACTAATTTTAAAGGGCAACAGCACCAATTAGCTGATTTCGCCGGGAAATACGTTTACCTGAACTTCACTCGGGTATCCAACCCCATTTGCCGGCAACACCTGGATCAACTAAAAACCCTGCAGGCTCCCCTTCAGCAGGAGTTACACATTCTGAACCTGATTATGCCCGACGAGGCCGAAAAGCAGGCGATAATCAGCCAGCAAAACTGGTTAGGAACCTTTTATGTGGTTGATGAGCAGACCGCAGACAAGTATCGCATCTCCAATTTCCCAATTGCTTACCTGTTGGATCCGGCGGGCAAGCTGGTTTTATCGCCGGCCCCCAACCCACTCGATGGCTTCGAGCAACATTTTATCAACCTACTCCGCAAAAAGCATCTGGAAGAACAAAGCCATCAAAGCAGGTAAGGCTTTAACAATTCTTTCAAATTACCATAAGTGTCGCGGTATACCATGGGTAGCTCATTCTCCGAAACCCAGCGCACCTCCTCAATTTGCTCTTCCGTTTGAGGCTTTAAGTGCTCTTCTCCGGCATAGTTCATTTTAAACCAATGGGTTTCTTTCAACACCCAATTGTTGTCCGCAGGCAGGTAGGGCGACCGGTAAATATGGAAGGTAGATGGAAGTTGCTCAGAAATGCTCATTCCGGAAATTCCACACTCTTCCTCCACCTCACGAATAGCGGCTTTGTCCGGTTCTTCTCCTGCTTCAATTTTTCCTTTGGGAAGATCCCATCTCCCGAATCGCCGAATGCATAAAAAACGCCCGCTGGCATTGGTTACCAGACCGCCAGCCGCAGGAATTAAAGTCATATTATCGGCAAGCAGTTGCATGAGGTCAAGCCCCTCGTTCAGGACAATTAACAGTTTTACAACATGTTTACTTCTTTCTAAAGTTTGAAGGTGCGTTTCAAGGTCTTTAAAATCCTTTATATCAGCAGTTTCACAAATGTTATCTTTAGGTGAATTGTTGATTTGGTCTCCCTGAACCAGCAGGTGCTCATTGAAAAAAACTTTGTACATTTGTCCCGAAAACAGATTAAACATTCATAGATTATGCAAGAGATTCACGTTGAGGTTACGAAGAAACTCGTACAAATAAACACAATAAAAATTCAACCATCAAACCCATTCACCTGGGCGTCAGGATGGAAAGCTCCGATCTACTGCGACAACCGTAAAATTTTGTCTTATCCGGAAGCGCGTACATTTATCCGTGATCAATTTGTAAAGTTGATTCGTGAACAATACCCCAATGCAGAAGTCATTGCCGGAGTAGCTACCGGAGCTATTGCCCACGGCATGTTGGTTGCTCAGGAACTTGGCCTGCCATTCATCTACGTTCGTTCAAAACCGAAAGATCACGGGTTGGAAAACCTGATTGAAGGCGACCTGAAAGCCGGACAAAAAGTGGTTATCATCGAAGATTTGGTTTCAACAGGTGTCAGCAGTTTGAAAGCAGCTGAAGCAATTTCAAACTTTGGTGGCGACGTTTTGGGCATGATGGCTATCTTCACTTACAACTTCCCGGTTGCTAAGGAAAATTTTGAAAAAGCAGGCATCGAGCTGACAACATTAAGCCGCTACAAAACATTGATTGAGGTGGCCTTGGAATCTGGCGAAATTAAAGAATCGCAGGTTGAATCTTTAAACCAATGGCGACAAGACCCAGCCAATTGGGGTAAATAAGAAATAAAACTTTTGATAGATATTCCCCGGACACCATCCGGGGATTTTTTTTAATCTGTAATTTATGGCTTTAAGTAAATATACCAGCGACATTAAATTTATTGACCACAATGAAGAAGTGGTCTTCAACTATCTTTCAAACTTTGAAAACCTATCGCAATATGTGAACGACGGTTTATTGCAAAAGGTGAGCGAACAAGTTCCACAAATCAAGATCAACAATTTTGAATCGGACAGCGATTCGTGCCGGTTTGACATTGGCGGCATGGGCCAGGCCGAAATCCGGATTATCAATCGGGAGCCTTTCAAAACCATTAAAGTTGAAAGTTCAGGCAGTTTACCCGTTGAAATTACCTTCTGGATTCAGCTGCTTCCGGTAAGCCCTTACCAAACGAAAATGAAGCTGACCCTACATGCCGAGATGGGCATGATGATCAAAATGATGGCAGGCAAAAAACTGAAGGAAGGCATCAATCAGCTGGCCGAAGTTTTGACCAAGCTGCCTTACCGCTAGTCGGCAAAGAGCAAACGGCTGCGACATTGCCCACATGGGTTTAGGCTAACAAAGCCCGGAGGCCACAAAAACAGGAAGTTTAACAAGCCGGTCTTCCGGCAAACTATATCGAAGAGGACAGAAAAGACCGCTTTTTTATCCTCTTCGTTCGTTATGGACGGACTCGTTTTTGTTCTTTTAGCTTTTAGTGCAAATCAATATTCTGATAAACCAAGTCCCCTAAACTCCTTTGCAGCAAAACAAAAACTGACTTATTGGTAATTTTATTCCAATTCATTAAAAATATTTTAATCTAAACCTGCACAAAGCTGTTTATACTACAACACGCAAAACAAATAACGATGGAATTATTCAGGAAAGAAGATAAAATGTCCTCCTTGATTAACCGTAACTACAACCTGTTGCCGGTAATCAATCGTTTCGGAATCCGTCTGGGGTTCAAAGAAAAAACCATAGGCGAAGTTTGTCAGGAAAAACAAATCAATACCGATTTTTTTCTGGCCATTGTGAACACCTACACCGACGACAGCTACTTTCCGGAAGCTGAATTCTTATCTTTCTCTCCCATTTTACTGATTGACTACCTGAAAAATACGCACAAGTATTACATTCAATATGTCCTTCCCAAAATTGAGCGTTTACTCAACGAAGTGCTGGATAGTTGTACCGACAATTGCTCAAGCTTAAAAATGATCAATTCGTTTTACCAAAAGTACAAAGCCGAGCTTTTGCTGCACCTTAAGCTCGAAGATGAAAAGGTTTTTCCTTACATCATTGAATTGTACAAGAACAAGAAACTGTCGGCGGAAGGCTCATTCATCGAGGTCATTGAAAATGAACACACCAACGTTGAAGTCAAGCTAAGCGACCTGGAAAACCTGATTATTCGTCACTTAAGCCCCAACTACGACGACAATGCCATGAACGAATTTTTAACGGCCTTGCTTCAGTTTGAAAATGATTTAAACGATCATGCCCGCATTGAAGACCATATTTTAATCACTCAGGTTATTGAGTTTGAAAAAGAATTGAAAAAATGAAAGAAAGTGTCTTCATCGTTCATCGGTCCGAAATCATCCGGAAAGGCCTGTCCCTCATCCTTCAGGAGTATTTCAAGATGGAAATCACCCAGCTGACGACTGCCAGTGACTTAAGCTCCTTTACGGGCATCACTAACAGCACCATGATTTTAATGCTGGACGCTCAGGCAGAAGTTAATCAGAAAGCCATTGACCTGTTGAAGAAGAACAACGAGGTTTCACTGGTTGCCATTTGTCAGGACGAAGAGGAAGCGCATCAGGCTCAAGTCTTCGACTATCAGCTGACGCTTTATGCATCACCGGTTCAAATTCAGAAGCTGATTCAGATCATCCGGCAATCAGGCGGGAAACCTAAAAATGCGATGGTGGAAAACGGCGAACTAACCAGCCGCGAGAAGGAGGTGATTAAGCTCATCGCCCTGGGGCTAGCCAATAAAGAAATTGCAGATAAACTTTTCATCAGCATTCACACGGTAATTTCGCATCGAAAAAACCTGACTGAGAAGCTGGGCATCAAATCCATTTCAGGGCTTACCGTCTATGCCATCATGAATAACCTGCTGGACATTCAGGACATCAATCCTGAAGAGTTAATCTAGAAAACCCCAATTTATGGGGATTGTGGGTTCACCTGCTTTGCCGCAACTTTGTTTGCACATCAAAAAAAACAAAGCCCATGAAAAAGGTGAGTGCAAACGGTCAGCTATTTATTTGCGATGCTTGTCGCAAAATTCATCTCGAGTACGGCAATGTCGGCATGGATTTCATTTCCGAAGAAAAGCTGAAGGAGTTACTGCAATACTTGCGAACCGTTCGATACAACCACTTCGACAACGAGATCCGGAAGAATAATGACCGGCGCCAGATCTTAATTCCGTTTGCCAACACCCCCCTCAAACTTTTGCTGTCTGACTGGGAAATTGCTGAAATAATCCGGTTGATTCAGGTCTTTCTGGTTGAGCCAAGGCCATCGAAGTTCACGCATTTCCAATTAATCAACCCTAAAAAAATTAGTGTACTGACCAGAATCTCCCCAAACTAAGTGCCCTCTAGTAAAGCAATCAGCACCAGATCAGTTGATTCTTTAGTTTGATCATTGAAACCTGTCTATGAACAACTCATTGTTTCAAAACAAACAATATCATTTGAATTTGTAGCAAATCAAGCCGAATTCTGCTATATTGCCATCCAGCTCAACTTAAGTACGCTAACATGAATGCGAAACATGCTTTTCGTTTCGAAGCAATTGGACTGGAGGACCTGGATCAGGTTCAGCTGATGGAACGAACCGATAAAAAATTTTTAGTACCTGCTAGCATGCTGCCTGGTATTTTTCAGGCTATCGAGCTTCATTATTTCATTCTGGAAATCGACTCGAAACGACTTCTTGAATACCACACACACTACTTCGACACCACGGATGATCAACTTTTCCACCACCACCACAATGGAAAACTCAACCGATACAAAGTACGAAAGCGCACCTATGTAGACACCCAGACCAGCTTTTTGGAAGTCAAGCAAAAAACCAACAAGGGAAAGACCATTAAGCAGCGTTTGAAAATAAAGAACAACCATCCCGAGCTTAGCGAACAGGAAAAAGCATTTGTTCGCCAGGTTTCACCAATTAATCCGGAGGAGCTGCTTCCAAAATCCACCAATCAGTTTCATCGCATAACGCTGGCTGACAAACAAATGACTGAACGGTGCACCATCGATTTTAATTTTCGGGTTGAAAGCGGACAACAAATGGCCAGCCTCGATGAATTTGCCATTATTGAAATCAAACAAAATCGTTTTTCCCGCATGTCGCCCTTGAGCAAATGCCTCCAAAAGAACCGCATCAAACCCATGGGATTCAGCAAATACTGCATCGGGCGCGTACTTGCTGAAGAAAAAATAAAAAAGAATACCTTTAAGCCCAAAATCCGAAGGCTCACAAAACTAATTCAACCCTAGTTATGCTATCATCATTTTTACTCTCGACACCATTTATTGAATGGATTGAAGAAATCCGCTTCCTCGACATTAAACTGATCAATGTTGAAGATTTTGTCGAACTACTGGTTCGGTTTCTTTTCAACGGGCTTGTTTTGTTACTCATCATTCGGTACCTCTACGCCAGAAACAGCAAGCGCAAAGATTTCTTCTTCAGTTATTTTGCCGTAGGAATCACCGTTTTCCTGCTATGCTTCCTGCTCGAAAGTGTCAAGCTCGAACTGGGTTTCGCCTTGGGCTTGTTTGCCATCTTTGGCATCATTCGCTACCGCACCGATCCCATTCCCATCAAGGAAATGACCTATTTGTTTGTGGTCATCGGAGTTTCGGTTATCAACGCCTTGGCCAATAAAAAAGTTAGTTACACTGAATTGGTCGTTACTAACGGCATTCTCGTGGGAGGCCTTTATCTGCTTGAGCGTGTTCTGATGCTTCGTCAGGAATACTCTCTGGAAATCAGATATGAACAAATTGAAAATATCCATCGCTTAAAAGAAGAAGAGCTGATTAGTGACCTGCGCAACCGGACCGGCATTGAGATTAAGCGCTACGAAATCAAGGAAATTGATTTTCTGCGGGACATTGCCAACATCACCATTTATTTTGATCCGATTGAAGACTCACGTTACCAGATAAAACAATAACTCATGATAAACGATACCCAAAAACTGAAAGCAATCTTCAGCATTGCCTGCCTGTTTATTGGCTCTTTGTTCAGCCAAACGTTGCATGCCCAAACCAACGACTGGAACACCTGGCTTTCCGTGGAGCTGACTAAAGACTTTGGAGATAAATTTAAGGCCTACCTTTCTCCGCAAGTCCGCTACGCCAATAAAGATGGGCTGGATGAGTATTTTCTGGAAGCCGGCATGGAATACGATCTTTTTAGTTTTCTGGAAGTGGGTGGCAACTACCGCTACCTGATCAATGAGCGCCAAACCAAGTCAACCGAATATTTTCACCGCATTGCCTTTGACTTGACCGGAAAGTACGACATCAGCCGCTTGGAGTTTGCCTTGCGCACGAGGTACACCAATTACGACGAACTGGAAAACAACGAAGGTTTTAACGATGCCACCCTGCGCTACCGGCTAAAATCGGAGTACGACATTCCGAATATGAAGCTCACCCCTTCCATTGGCGTTGAATTATTTCATCAGCTGGAAAACAAAGAAATCAACAAAATCAGGTACATTTTGGGTGCTGCCTATAAAATCAACAAACGCCACAAAGTCGAATTGGATTACCTCTTACACACCTATTCGAACAACGACCGGAAATCGCACATTCTGGCCCTGGAATACAAAATAGCCTTCTAGCGTGGGTATTAGATAGTCACTGGCAATCAATACCAAAAACCTTGCCTTTTGAGGCTATTGGTGTCGTTGTCGGAAACAGTGACTACACCACATAGCTCAGCAGCAACACAAACGTGAAGCCAACCACCGAAATGATGGTTTCCATCACCGTCCAGGAGCGAAGCGTTTCCTTTTCATTCATACCCAGATATTTCCCAACCAGCCAGAAACCACTGTCATTCACATGCGACAAAATGGTTGATCCGGCTGCAATCGCCAAAACCAGCAAGGCTTTGTCGAGCTGCGACAGGTCAAAAACCGTAATCAACGGAGCCATAATGCCGGCTGCTGTAATCATCGAAACCGTTGCTGAACCTTGAACTACCCGCACCACCACAGCAATCAGGTAAGCCAGCACTAGAGGTGGCATGGCTGATTCAGCCAGTCGCTCGGCCAACATCCCTCCAACTCCACTGTCAATCAGTATTTGTTTGAAAACACCGCCCGCCCCAGTTACCAGGATAATCAGTCCGGCTGGCCCCAAGGCTTTGTTCGACAACTTCATGATTTGCTCTTTGTTAAACCCGCGCTTAATCCCCAACACATAAATAGCCAGCAAAGTAGAAATAATCAGTGCTGTAAAAGGATGCCCCAGCAACGCAATGCTTTGATAAACCCCTTCATTTTTTAGAATCCCTTTGTCGTGTAACACATCGGCTACCGAACTGGCCACAATAAGGAGCAAAGGCAGCGCAATAATCCATAAAATACTGCGGAACGAAGGAAGTCCTTCCCCATTATTTTCCGCTTTCCGTTCTGAAAAATAATCCGGAGCCTGAACCTTGATCTTTTGGCTGATGTAGCGCCCAAACACAGGCCCAGCAATAATCGCCGTTGGCAGCCCAACAATAAACCCCAACACAATGATCCATCCTAACTGAACATCCAGAATTTCGGCTACGGCCACCGGCCCAGGGGTTGGCGGAATGAAAGCATGGGTAACAGCCAGCCCGGCCAGTAAAGGAATGGCATAATACAACACCGAGCGTTTGGCCTGCTTGGTCAGCTCGTAAATAATCGGAATAAGAATGATGAACCCAACATCCAGAAAAACCGGAATGGCCACAATAAAGCCTGTTAACACCAAAGCCCAGGACGCTCGCTTTTCGCCAAAATGTTTTAACAGACTCTGAGCGATGGATTCAGCCCCGCCGGAAGCTTCGAGCATCTGTCCGAAGATGGCCCCCAGCCCTACCACTGTCGCTACAAACCCCAGCGTATTGCCCATGCCGTCCTGCATACTTTTTATAATCAGCGAAAAATCCATTCCGGTTACAATGCCAACAACCAAACTGACAATCAGCAAAGAAATAAAGGCATGTATTTTTAATTTCAGAACCAGGAATAAGAGTAAGAGAATGGCAAAAGCAATTCCGGCAAGGAGCAAAATTTCATTCATTTGTTATCGGTTTTATTAGGTTTTTGGTTGTTTGCTAAAAGAATAGTTAAAGCGTTAAGCGGCCATCGAAGTCAGGACCTGTTTCGGGACTAAGAGGAAACAGAACAGGCGCATGGTCTCGATTCGACCGGTAAATTGCCGTAAAAAGTTCCACCGTCTTGCGCCCTTCTGCTCCATTCACCAAGGGTTGCTCTCCTTTTTGAATGGCACGCATGAAGTCATCAATCTGCAAACCGATGTAATAGGTGGTCGCATCAATTTGCTTGAAAAATTCCCGATCAGCATGCATCCAGCCCTCCAGGAAGGTTTCTTCTCCGGGAATGGTCCATAAATCATTGATCGGAGGCTCCAACACCGAAGTCTGCCCGGCAATAAACATCGCACCGCCTTCGGTTTGTGCTCCAACCGATGCTCCGTTTTCACCATGAATATGAACTTTCCCATAAATCCCGGGTTTCTGCGAGTTACTCAACAGGATATTACCCAAGCCTCCTCCTTTAAACTGCACCACAGCCACCGCAGTGTCTTCCACTTCGATGTAAGGATGATTCAGGTTTCGGGTTACCGCATAAACCTGTTCCACCTCCCCCATCATCCACTGAAAAAGATCGAGCTGATGCGGTGCCTGGTTAACCAACACACCTCCGCCTTCCGTATCCCAACGGCCTCGCCAGGGATCGCTGCTGTAATAAGCTTCATCGCGCCATCCCAACATCACCGCATGGCCTAATACCGGCTTTCCCAGCTTCCCTTCGTCAATCGCTTTTCGCATGCGCACAACCGGTTCGTAAAACCGGCGCTGGCTGATGACTCCCAGGGTAATCTTATTCTTTTGGGCCGCATCAAGCATGGCATCACAATCGGCTAGTGTACTGGCCATCGGCTTTTCAATCAGACAGTGAACGCCTAAATGGGCAGCCTTCACCACCGCTTCCCGGTGATAAGGATGAGGTGTGCAGACCAACAAGGCCTCCACCTTTTCTTGTTGAATCATTTCCTCCAAATCGCTGTAAGCTGAAAGGCCATAGGTTTGCGCAAAAGCTTCCGCTTTTGAAGCAGTTCGCCCACAAACCGCCACCAATTCGGCCGAGGATAAACCGGCCATTCCGCGGGCATGCAAATGAGCCACTTTTCCAGGCCCCACCAGAGCTGTACGTATTTTTCTCATCTCATTTTTGATTTTTAGTCGTCAGATAATTCCCCGTTTGAAGGGAGCGCTTTGTATTGTCGGGCAGCATTCAATTAAGGCTTCAAAATCACCTTAACCAGCCCCTTTTCCTGCTCATAAAGTCGCTTAAACCATGCCGCCCCTTCCGACAGTGGAGCTTCCGCGCTAATCAAAGCATCTACATTGACTTTTCCGGAAGCTATCAGTTCCAATACAGCCGGATATTCACCACAAATAGCGCAACTTCCCTGCACTTTAATTTGGCGGGTAACAACCGACTGAAGTGGAAAATCTATTTCAGCTGCCAGGTTTCCCAGCAAAGTTACTGTTCCACCTTTTCGCACGCTGCCAATTGCTCGTTGCACGGTTTCGGATATTCCAACGGCTTCATAGACCTGGTCTGCTCCCCGCCCATCCGTTAAATCAAGAACAGCTTCTTCCAATTCAGGTGAAGTACTTTGGAAACAATGGGTCGCTCCAAGCTTCGCCGCTAATTGCAGCTTATCGTCATCCCGATCAATGGCAATGATTGGGCTGCATCCGGCCACCTTCAGAAGTTGAATAACAAACAGGCCAATCATACCAGCCCCAACAACTACTGCAGAATCATGAATCCGGGGCTGCCCCAGCGACACGGCGTGCAAGGCTACAGCTACAGGCTCGGCCATAGCCGCCTGCGTATAACTAACCTGCTCGGGAAGACGATAAAGAATATGCTTCGGAACGACCACATATTCGGCAAAAGCACCATGCCGCCTGTAATCGTCACAGGACACTCCGAGAACAACCCGGTGATCACTCAGGTTGTACATTCCCCGGCGAGTAAACCAGTCATCCAACTTATAAATGGTCGAATCAAACGTAACCCGATCGCCAAGAAACCAGTCGGTAACCGCAGAACCCAAGGCCACGATTTCCCCGGAAGCTTCATGCCCCATAATGACAGGTGGCTGCCGGCGCCTCGTGCTTCCGTCTATTCCATGCACATCGCTGCCACAAATTCCCACCGCCGCAACTTTCACCAACACTTCGTCGGCTGCCGGAACCGGTTGTTCAACATCCTTAAATTCGAAATGATTGTAAGTCTCCAAGACAAGCGCTTTCATAAATCGGGTTTATTAAGTGTGTCTTAAAGATAAGAAATGAAATAAAAGAGCCCTACAAATAGCTCACCTCTTTGAAATGATATTCATGAACAGGGCCATCCTTTTCTTCAATCCGAAGTTGCCCAATGGCATTTACACCAATGATTTTGCCCGTATAATGGTGGGCTTCATCCTGAAAAGGATGCCATTCTTCCAACCGGTAAAGCTTCTGCTCAAATTCTTCATCCAACACATCGAAGCGGCCTTGCACCAATTGCTGATAATACTTGTCCATGTGCTGCAAAAGCTCTTTCAACATGGTTTCAAGCGAATAGTCCACTCCGGTAAGCATCTTTAAGGAAACGGGATTAGGCGCATCAGACAAAAAGACCGTTTGGTTTACATTCAGTCCAATGCCAATTACCGATAGACTCAGTTGTCCGCTCATGATAGAGTTTTCAATCAAAATACCACAAATCTTTCGGTCGTGTACGTAAATATCATTGGGCCATTTAATTTTCACACCCTCAGTATGAGCACTTAAAAAGCGCTCTAAGCCCAGACACACCATCTTCGACAGCATGTACTGCTTGTAGATTTCCAGAAATCCCGGACGCAACACCAGTGAAAATGTCAGGTTTTTTCCGGCTTCACTTTCCCAGCGGTTGGCAAACTGTCCACGGCCTGCCGTTTGATCGTATGCCAAAAAGACAGTCCCTGTTTCTACATCATTTTCACGCACTTGACTGGTGGCATAGTTATTGGTACTTGCTGTGCGTTCAATTATTTTAATGGTTTCACCGATGTGTTGCCCCATACGTTCCAGGTTTTAAATAAGCTGAAAATAAACTATTTTTTTATGATTCAAGTGTTTATCTTTAAGCTAGCGAAAGCACACTTGCTTTGCAGCTAAAAAAACAATAATGATCTTGCTGTGTTTATGTTTTCATGGTTATTTCGACCGATTTTAGGCAGAAAAAACAGGAAACAAAAATCAGCATTCAAGAATAAACAAAAATCATGAAAATTTATCTGTACTCAAGCAAAAAAGACGCTGGAACTAACGTATGGAATGAAACCAAGTAATTCCATCATAATAAGTGAAAAAATTTATCTTTGTAGTTCTAAAATAAATCTATGCAAAAAACACCAGCAGCAAACGATAGCAAACAATTAATTGATGCCATTCTGGAAGGGATTCAACGGATAAAGGGAATGGACATCGTAAAAATAGACTTAACAAAAATTAATCATTCAGAATGTAATTATTTTATTATTTGCCACGGAAACTCCACCACCCAGGTGGATGCCATTGCACGCTCAGTAGAAGATACTGTTGAAGAAATGGTTGGAGAAACAGTTTGGCACAAAGACGGCTACCAAAACTCAGTCTGGATCCTATTGGACTACGTTGATGTCATGGTGCACGTCTTTCAACATGAATCACGCAAGTTTTACGATTTGGAAAATCTTTGGGCTGACGCAGCCATCGAAAAAATACAAACAGAAAATTAGACGAAATGGCAGAAGATAACAACAAAAATAAACAGCGGCCCAACCTGGGGAATTTTAAGCCAGGGGCCAAACCGCCAAAATTTAACCCTTACTGGATCTATGGAGTAGTGATTGTCATTTTCCTGGCTATCAACTACTTTAGTTTTGGAGGCGGCCCGGTAAAAACAACCTGGAATGAGGTTAAAAACACCATGCTGGCCAACCACGACATCGAACGCATCGTTGTGGTAAACCGCGATGAAGCACAGGTTTACCTTAAAGAAGACAGCTACGACGAATATGCAGACAAGCTAAATACGGGTTTCGGAGCTCCTTCGAAAATTGGTCCGCACTTTGTCTATACCATTGGCTCTGTAGAAACTTTCGAAAGTAACCTTCAGGAAGCGCAAGCCAACTTCAACGATTCGGATAAAGTACCGGTAGAGTACGCTACGGTTCATGATTATTTCGGAGAACTCCTTAGCTGGATTCTTCCCTTTGTGATCATCATTGCCATTTGGTGGTGGATTTTCCGCCGCATGAGCAAAGGAGCTGGCGGAGGCGGCGGTGCCGGAAATATTTTCAACGTTGGAAAATCACAGGCCAAAGTTTTTGATAAAGACTCACGGGTAAGCACCACCTTCAAAGATGTAGCCGGTTTGGCAGAAGCCAAACAGGAAGTTGAAGAAGTGGTCTCTTTCTTGAAAAGCCCGGCTAAATACACCAAACTGGGAGGTAAAATTCCGAAAGGCGCTTTGCTGGTAGGTCCTCCGGGAACAGGAAAAACCTTGTTGGCCAAAGCGGTTGCCGGTGAAGCCAATGTTCCTTTTTTCTCCATGTCAGGTTCTGACTTTGTTGAAATGTTCGTTGGTGTAGGAGCTTCTCGTGTTCGTGACCTGTTTAAACAAGCCAAAGAAAAAGCACCTTGTATTGTCTTTATTGATGAGATTGATGCCATTGGTCGTGCCCGGGGACGGAACCCCAACATGGGTTCGAATGATGAACGGGAGAATACCTTGAACCAATTGCTGACCGAGATGGACGGCTTCGACACCAATTCAGGGGTAATCATTTTAGCAGCCACCAACCGGGCGGATATGCTTGACCGCGCGCTGATGCGTGCCGGACGTTTCGATCGTCAGATTCATGTGGAACTGCCAGACCTGAATGAGCGTCGCGAGATTTTCCAGGTACATCTGCGTCCGATTAAGCTGTCGGATGAGGTAGATGCATCCTTCCTGGCCAAGCAAACCCCAGGTTTCTCAGGTGCTGATATTGCAAACGTATGTAACGAAGCAGCCTTGATTGCTGCCCGTAAAGATAGAGACAAAGTTGGTCGTCAGGACTTTTTGGATGCCGTAGACCGGATTATTGGCGGTCTGGAAAAGAAAAACAAAATCATTTCCAAAGACGAGAAGAAGCGGATCGCCTTTCACGAGGCTGGGCACGCTACCATAAGCTGGTTGCTTGAACACGCTCACCCGCTGGTTAAAGTAACCATTGTTCCGCGCGGAAAAGCACTGGGCGCTGCCTGGTACCTTCCGGAAGAACGTTCGCTGACAACTAAAGAGCAGTTGCTCGACGAAATGTGTTCGGCATTAGGCGGAAGGGCTGCGGAAGAGATCATTTTTGGTACCATCTCTTCAGGCGCACAAAACGACTTGGAGAAAATTACCAAGCAAGCTTATGCCATGATTAGCATTTTTGGTATGAGTCCGAAAGTTGGCAATGTAAGTTTCTACGATTCAACCGGTCAAAACGAGTATGGGTTTACCAAACCGTACAGTGAGAAGACTGCTGAGTTGATTGATGCTGAAGCTAAAGCGCTGATTGACGCGCAGTACGAACGCGCTCTTCAGGTTTTAAAAGACAATGCTGAAGGCCACCGAAAACTGGGAGAACGCCTGCTTGAGAAAGAAGTTATTTTTGGCGAGGATCTGGAAGAAATCTTTGGAAAACGTCCATGGGTTCGCGAAGAACTGACTGCCGAAAATCAAACTGTCATCGAGCCTAAAACAACTACTGAAGAGACCGATCAGGCCACTTCAGCCTAAGTCCATTTTTCATGAGTTCATCGAAAGAGAATATAATCAATCGCTTAAAAGAAGCACAAAATAAAAGGGGTGGGCAGTCCAAAGCCCGCCCCGATTTTGAATCGCCCATCTACCTGGAATTTGACAAGCAAGCTGCTGACTCCTTCAAGGATAATCTTGAATTGATAGGCGGGCAGGTGGTACGCGTGAAAAACCTGGAGGAGGCTCTGGATGAATTAAGGCACCTGGTGCAATCCGAAAATCTGGCGAACCTGATATGTTTGGAGCCACATTTGCAAAAAGTACTGGAAGGAAAGCTTTCCTTTGAAAAATCTTTAGCCGATTTAAAACACATAGGCGTGGGCATTACCAGCTGCGAATTTTTGGTGGCCCATTTGGGCTCAATCCTGGTCAGTTCCGCTTCGGTATCGGGACGGCGATTGCATGTATTCCCTGAAACACACATTGTTGTTGCCCACACCGGGCAGCTTGTCAACTACCTTGACGATGCTCTGGAACAGATGGATGCCAAGTATCCGAAGGGGCTTCCAAGCATGATAACCAACATTACTGGACCAAGCCGAACAGCAGATATTGAAAAAACATTGGTCATGGGAATGCACGGACCCAAGAAATTATTTGTACTTTTAGCTGACGAACCGTTTTAAAACCCAACCATGGAAAAGGATTTAATCATTGTTTATTCTTCCGATCAGGATTATCAAATCCAGATTGCCAAGGAATTGCTGGATGAAAATGACATTGAATCTTTCACGTTAAATCAGCACGACTCAGTCATCCCTACAATCGGCCTCATTGAACTTTATGTCAATAAAAAAGATCAGCAAGCCGCAGAAAAAATCCTCAAAAAGCTAAAACGTTGAAAAACCTTCTTGTCAGAACGCTTACCGGAATAGCTTTCACTGGGGTTGTCATCGGTAGTCTTTTATTAAGTGAGTACACTTTTGGTATTCTTTTTCTTTTTATCCTAGTTATTGGATTGAAGGAATTCTTCAATTTCTTTAAGAATGCAAAGATTTCGCCCAACCACCTCTTAGCAACAGCTATTGGCTGTATTTTTTTTGCTACGTTCTTTTTGGTTGGCGCCGGTGTCCTTCCGCTCAATAGTTATTACGGACTCATTCCCATATTTCTGTTGGTTTTTATTGCTGAGTTGTACCGGAAAAAGCCGTTTCCTTTTGAAAACATGGCAGCCGGCGTTTTAGGCCTTATTTACATCGCCCTCCCACTTAGCATGATTAGCCTGTTGGTATTCACCAATCACACCTATAATCCCGCACCGCTTCTGGCGCTTTTTGTCATTATCTGGACCTATGATTCGGGAGCTTACCTATTTGGAATGAGCTTTGGAAAGCACCGTTTGTTTGAACGGATATCGCCTAAAAAATCGTGGGAAGGAGCTATTGGAGGTGCATTTTCAGCCTTTGGCGCTGCTGCAGTGATTGGTTATTATTTCATCCCTGAAATTGCCATGCATCATTGGTTAATTCTGGCAGCCATTACGGTGGTATCAGCTACTTTTGGCGATCTGACTGAATCCTTATTCAAACGTCAGTTCAACTTAAAAGACAGCAGTAATTTCCTCCCCGGGCACGGTGGCATTCTCGACCGTTTTGACAGCCTTTTCTTTGCCGTCCCCTCAGTGGTACTGTACATCAAACTATTCATCTAAGTCCGGCAAACTGCTATTCAATCGAGTATCAGCTGCATGAATATTCTGTAAAAAAGGCCCCTAAAAACGGTTCATTCTACGGGACTATAATTAATTTCCTTACTTTTGCACTGATTTATCGGGGAACCTAAAAACAGGTCTCCCGAAACATTAAATTTGTATTTATTTACAATAGATATTTGACATTATGAAATTTCATCCTGCGGGAAAATCGATCATTCGCAATACGATCCTGATCGTTCTTTTAGTAAACGTAGCGGCTTGGCTATTGAGCTCCTGCCTGATTATTGGCACAGTTGTATCTGTTGCAAGTTTGATTGTGTTAGTCTTGGTTTTGCAGTTTTTCCGTTATCCAAACCGCACAGTTTCTCTTAATGACAAAAACGTGATTTCTCCTGCTGATGGAACCATTTGTGTCATTGAAGAATGTGAAGAAAAAGATTACCTGAAAACCACGTGCAAAAAAGTATCCATCTTCATGTCGCCGCTGAATGTACACATCAACTGGGTACCGGTTCCGGGAACAGTCAGTTTTCTGGAGCACCGCGAAGGACATTTCTACGCGGCTTTTAAAGACAAGTCGGCAGACGAAAACGAACGTACTTGCATGGCCATAAGAATGAAAGATGGTCGTGAAATCATGGCCAATCAGGTAGCAGGTGCCATGGCCCGTCGGATTCTAAACTTTTTGCATGTCGGACAAGTGGTAAGCCAGGATATGGAAATGGGCTTTATCCGATTTGGAAGCCGTGTTGACCTTTACCTCCCGTTGGATACAGACATCCAGGTGAAGCTGGGTGACAAGGTGACCGGATCACAAACCATCATTGGAAAATTAAAATAATGAGACGAATCAGCGAACTTTTTTTCTGGGTTCCAAACTTTATCACAGCCATGAACCTGGCCTCCGGAAGTTTGGCCGTTTTTTTTGGCATTGAAGGACAATTGGGTTGGGCGGCTATTTTTATTCTGGCTGCTTCGGTTTTCGACTTTCTGGATGGCTTTGCAGCCCGGCTGCTCAACAGCTATTCTGAAGTAGGCAAACAAATGGATTCTTTATCCGACCTTGTTTCATTTGGACTGGCGCCAGCCGCTATGCTGTTTACCATGCTCGAGCTGGCTCTCTTTGGAAAAAATCAAGCCATCTTTGAAATTGAAGCCACCCCACTACAATGGATATTCTTGTTATCGGTTCTGCTGGTTCCTATTTCAGGAGCTTTTCGTCTGGCTAAATTCAATGTTGACACCCGGCAAACCGAAAGTTTTCTGGGCTTACCCATTCCGGCCAATGCCATTTTTTATGCTTCGCTGGGACTGATATTGGAACTGGGAGCAAATGAAGTGGTCACCAAAATCATCTTAAACCGTTTCAACCTGTTAACGGTCATGATCGTGCTATCGGCCCTGATGCTATCCGAAATCCCCATGTTTTCACTGAAATTCAAACACCTGAAATGGACGGGTAACGAAGTCCGTTTTGTGTTTATCGCCTTCTGTCTGGTCTTGGCCATTTTGCTGCAGTTTTATGCACTTCCCCTGATTATTGTGGGCTACATCGTGCTTTCCCTGCTTCAGAAGTTGACAGCCTGATACGGGAACCATTTCACATCCTGAATGCACAATCAAGCAGGCTTTTGTCCTTGGTTCAAGATAAATGCTGCATCCTTCTTTCGTGAAAGTAGTGGAATGCCATTGCAAACATTGACAGGCAATGGTATTCGCCAAGCCAGAAAAGCACCAACACCGTTCCGTTTTAGTTCTTCCAGAACCAAGGATTAAAAAGCATTACCATGGTATAGATTTCCAGGCGCCCCAGAAGCATCATTCCACACAACACGTATTTGGAGCTGTCCGACAGGTGGGCAAAATTACTGGCCGGTCCAACCGATCCCAAGCCAGGCCCAATGCCCCCCATGGCTGTTGCCACCGAACTTAAGGAAGTAGGCACATCCGATCCCAACCACGCCATCAGTAAACTTCCCCCCAGAAAAAGCATAAAATACCATAAAATGAAAGTCAGAATACCATTGTTATCCTGCGCACTTACCGGCTTCGAATTGATTCGTAGCGGAATAATCGCATTGGGTGCATTCAGAATACGAAAATGATGTTTGACATTTTTTAAGGCAACCAGATGGCGAGCCATTTTTATTCCTCCGGCAGTAGACCCGGTGCTGCCACCAAAAAACATGAGGAAAAAGATAATTACCCAGCCAACAGATGGCCAGAGCAAGTAATCAGCCGTTGCAAAACCGGTACAGGTAATGATGGAGGCCACCTGAAAGAAAGACTCGCGAAAAGCTGTTTCCAGGGAACGGTCAGTTTGAAAAAACAAGATAGCCGTAATGGCAATCCCGGCAACAAAGGTTACCTTGTAGTAAAACCGCAGCTCTTCATTCTGCTTTATCTTCCGGAACTGCCCTTTCACAGCGTAGTAATGAACCACAAAATTGGTTCCGGCCAACAGCATAAAAATGGTAATGACATACTGAATGTAAGGCGAATAGTCGCCAATGCTGGTGTTTTTGGGTGAAAAGCCTCCCGTAGCCACTGTACCAAACGAATGACAGAGGCTTTCGAACAGGTTCATTCCTCCAAGAAGCAGAAAGAACGTTTCAATAAAGGTGAGCGACAAATAAATGTATAACAATCGGCGCCCCACCGACCTGATTTTCGGATGTATTTTTTCCTGAAAAGAAGACTCAAGCGTAAATAAATTGTAGCTGCCAATATTGAGTGAAGGCATGATGATAACGACCAAAACAATGATTCCCAAACCGCCAACCCAATGGGTCATGCTTCGCCAAAACAAAACCGACTTGGGCAAGCTCTCAATATCGGTTAGAATAGACGATCCGGTGGTGGTAAATCCGGAAACCGACTCGAAAAAAGCATCCGTAATTCCGGGAATGGCTCCACTAAATAAATAAGGCAAAGCACCAATCAACGAAACAATGAGCCACGATAAGGTAACCGACAAGTAAGCCTCCCGGCGCTTAAAAGTTGTTAGCTCTTGTTTTCCCCTGCCCCCATAGGCACATGCCGCTAAGATGGTTGCGATAAGAGATGTATATAAAAAGGGGGACACCGGCTCATGATAAATCAAGGCTACGGGGACACACATCAGAAGCGAAACCGCTGTTATCAATACGATTCGCATTAGAATATGTAAGACTGGTCTAAAATCCATTTACGTGCTGCTAGTTTCCATGAAGATTCCCTGCCAGTTTTAACGAAAATATAGTCTCCATCGTTATCAATAAAATTCATCAGATACCATGAATTTCAAAAATGACAACCTGAAAAAATCATGTTCACACCCATCCATTGCTTTACAAGCTACAAGCTGAAATTGATCGCGCTTTATCAACTTCTTCGTGGGCAAAACAGGAACCAATAAACGTGACTGGAAAATCCGGACAAATATAGGTTATCATTTAGTTGCATACCGAATTGATTCCCGGAAAGTTCCTTAAGTAAAGAAATCCTTAATCCTGAACATACCTTGCTTCCGGGCAAATACCTGTAATCATCCCTGTAAAAGTGCTGATTTCTGCAGAAAAACAACTTCGTTCAACGACTGGCAAAGCACCATAGCACAAAAAAAGGCCGCAAATCAATAGTTGCAGCCCAATTAAAACCAAATCTCTAGGTATTTTTCAAGAGTTTTCCTCTTCTATTTTCTCCAAAAAAGGCGTATATTTTTTAATTACCCATTTCACCAAAAAGTAGGATACCAAGACCAAAGCCGGCCAAGAGATTAAATATATAATTGAAGTCCAATACATAATTTCAATAGGTTAAAAAGTTAAACAGCAATCACTAAGATTTCTCATTTTAATAGGCATGCGAATCTTCGTCCTGCATTTCGGCCTCATCTATCTTTTTGGAATTCATCGCCTTCCAAACCCACCAAATGTAGGCAATCACAACCGGAACGCCCAAAGAGGCATAGCTCATCACCTTCAGTGTAAAGTGACTGGAAGAGGCATTTTCAATGGTCAACGAATCCTGCAATTCAAAAGCCGAGGGATAAAAAGCCGTTCCATTCAGTCCTGCGATCAGGAATAAAGCAAAAACAGTCAGCACCGTTCCTCCACCGGCAAACCAAATGCCCGATGTACTTTTTTTCAGCAGGGCTACGGCAATACCATACAGCACGCCCACCACGCCCAGTAGCAATAAAACTGCCACAACAGGTAATTCGAGCAGGTTATTCAGGTACTTGTACTTTTCAATATAAACCCCTTCTGCGTTGTAAGCAAAGCCATCCTTCAGCAACAAGTAGATTAAAAAATACAGAAAGACCACTAAAAAGGGTACCGCATTAAACAGCACCTGCCTCTTCGAGCGCTCCAAAATCATGGGGCTATCCACCGAGTTCATGAAGTACAAGGCACCAAGCACCCGCGAAAGAAAGAAAACCGACAAGCCCAAGGCCACATTATGGAAGGTCAAAACCGCTTCCAGCCCACGGTAGGGTGTTTCCCAATTGACATTGTTCATGTCATTCAGGCTGAATTGTGCGCCATTGAAAAAAGTTCCCACGGCAGTTCCAATCAAGATGGTTCCAAAAGCACCATTCAAAAACAAAAACATTTCATAGGTCTTTCGTCCTAAAAAGTTGCCCGGTTTGGTTCGAAATTCATAGGAAACTGCCTGAATCACAAAAAAGAACAAAATGGCAATCCACACCCAATAGGCCCCGCCAAAGGAGGTGGCATAAAACAAGGGAAAAGAGGCAAAAAAGGCACCACCAAAAGTTACCAACGTGGTAAAGGTAAACTCCCATTTACGCCCCAAGGTATTGACCAGCATGGTCCGCTCATTGGGCGTTTTACCAATCGTGTAAAGCAAGGTTTGCCCACCTTGTACAAAGGTTAGAAAAACAAACAAAGCGCCTAGCAGGGAAATGATCACCCACCAGTATTGTTGTAAAGCGAGGTATGATAAATTTTCAAACATTAGTGCTGCCCTCCATCCATTTTAGGTCCGATTTTAATTTGTCGAAACATGATTTTAAGTTCTGCAATAAGCAGAAGGGTAAAGATGACTGCAAACAGCCAAAAGGTGGTTTGCACGGCGCTTGTACTAATTTTAGTTACGGCAGCCACCGTTGGCATCAAATCCTGAATCACCCAGGGTTGGCGCCCCACCTCAGCCACAATCCAACCGGCCTGAGAAGCCAGGTATGCCATGGGGATGGACCAGATGGCCAGGCGTAAAAATTTTCGTCTCTGCTCCAAGCGTCCTTTCAGCGCATAAAACAGGGCAAAACAGAAGAACACAATAAAGTAAAAACCCAGCCCCACCATCACGTGGAAACTATAGAATGACAAGGGCACATTGGGAATAAGCATGTTTTTATCGGTAAGGTAGCCGTAACCAAAGTAGCTGAAGTAGTTTTGCTGAAAATCAGGATCCATAAATTCTGTTTTCAGGCGTTTGGCTAGCTGCTCATTGCCCTGATCTTTGGCTTCTTTAAAAGCTTTTAGCTTAGCCATGGCTACTTTTCCCCGCTCAATTTTTTCGTCGGCTGACATATAGCCGTACTTTTCGTTACCATCAATCAGGTCATTAATTCCCGGAACAAAAGCATTCCAATCCATATAAGCCATGTAGGAAAGAATGTTGGGAATCTCAAGTTTCATGTTAAAATCCAGCAGGTTTTCATTGGATGGGTCGGTTTCAGTAGTCGACATAAACCCCATTGCAATCAGTCCGGCTCCTTCACTACCATTGTACAAGCCTTCGAAAGCCGCAAACTTCATCGGCTGGTTTTGGGCAATATCGCGCGCCGAACTATCGCCGGTAAATGCCAGGTAAATGGATGAAACGATTCCAAAAACAGCAGCCACCACAATACTTTTCCGGGCAAATACCACTTCCCGCTTTTTCAACAAAAACCAGGCAGAGATGCCGATAACAAAAACACCGGCCAACACAAACCCCGAAGTAATGGTATGCAGAAACTTATAGATTGCTGTAGGTGAAAACAAGACTTCCCAGAAGTTAATCATCTCATTGCGCACAGTCTCCGGATTAAAGTGCATCCCAACAGGATTCTGCATCCAGGCATTGGCTACCAAAATCCACAGGGCCGACAAACTGGCCCCAAAGGCCGTTAGCCAGGTAGCCGTAAGGTGAACCTTCTTACTCACTTTGTTCCAGCCAAAAAACATGACTGCAATGAAAGTCGATTCCATAAAAAAGGCAAAAATCCCCTCAATGGCCAGGGGAGCTCCAAAAATGTCGCCCACAAACCAGGAATAGTTGGACCAGTTGGTTCCAAATTCAAACTCCAATATGATACCGGTGGCTACCCCAATGGCAAAATTAATTCCGAACAAGGTCATCCAGAATTTGGTAATTTTTTTCCACTCCACGTCACCAGTCTTCACATACAGGGTTTCCATGATGGCAATAATCACGGCCAGTCCTAAGGTGAGTGGCACAAACACCCAGTGATACATGGCAGTCAGCGCAAATTGCGCCCGCGACCAGTTAACTAATGATAAGTCGATCGATTCTAACATGATCTTTTATTTTATCGGTTCTACTAAATTTTCCAACACATGATTTCCCCGCTCCTCATCCGTTTCAAAATTGGTATTCAGAAAGTTGGGAAAGAAAAACAACTTCAGTACAAAAAAGAGGATGAAGATTTTTATGAGGATGATCAACCAGACTTGACGGCCCCACCTGCTCATATTTTTAAATCCATCGTAATAAAAACGCCACAATCCGGGCCATTCGTTTTTCGACATAACGGCATTCTATTTTGTTCATCAATTCAATTTCCTTCCGAAAATACCAAAAAGTCAAACAAGTTCCTATTCAATTCATTGAAGTAAAATCAATCATACACACTAATGAATTAAGTACCTTTTTATCGTTAAATCAATAAGGAACTGTACGCTAAAAACTTAAAACAACCGGCTGGCTAAAAACATCAGACAACCGGTTATTAAACGAACTTATGATCTCTAAATAAAATTCAAAAACCACTCAGAGCCATTTGCTCCTTAACCAATCAATTGTCCGTTTTTTTTGCAACCTTTAAATCCGATCGGTGTTGTACTGATAAATTAAATCAACGACTAAAAACTTTTGCCTTGAAACAAGATCATCAAGCATGCATCCACTGCGGAGAAGATTGCGGACCAGCGCCAATTCAATGGGAGGGCAAATCCTTTTGTTGCCAGGGTTGCCAAACGGTCTATCAGCTTCTGAATGACAACCAAATGGGGCAATATTATCAAATACAAACCGCCCCGGGAATCAAAATACAAACCGACCAGCTACCCGCTGATGATAAATTCGCCTACCTGGATTTAGAAGAAATTCAAAGCCGGCTGCTCGACTTCTCCGACGCCGGAGTTTCAAAGGTTCGTTTTTTCGTTCCCTCCATCCATTGTGCTTCTTGCATTTGGCTGCTCGAAAATCTGAATACCCTTCACCGGGGCATCATTCAGTCCTCGGTTAATTTTCCGAAAAAGGAAGTGAGCATCACGTTTCGAGATGAAGAAATAGGTCTTCGCCAGTTGGTTGAACTGCTGGCCTCCATTCATTATGTGCCCGAAATCAGTCAACAATCGCTGGAAAAAACGGAAAAGGGAAAAAGCAGCAAAACCTTGCTCATCAAAATCGGGATTGCCGGCTTCAGCTTCATGAACGCCATGATGTATCACTTTCCGCAGTACCTTCCCGGCAGTGAAAGCCTGGAAACCGGCTTTCGTGTTATTTTCGGTTGGCTCAGTTTTCTGTTAAGCCTCCCCGTGCTTTTCTACTGTTCCAGCGACTACTTTTTGTCAGCCTACAAAAGCCTGCGTAAAAAAATTATCAGCATCGACTTACCCATTGCTTTGGGACTGATTACACTATTTCTTCAAAGCTCTTATGAAGTACTTACCGACCAAGGAATTGGCTACTTCGACTCACTGACCGGACTGGTTTTCTTCCTGCTCATTGGCAAATGGTACCAAAGTATTACCTACGAAGCACTGACTTTTGAGCGCGACTACAAATCCTACTTCCCAGTTGCTGTGACCAAAGTAAGTGCGGACGGAAACACCACCATCCCCCTGAACGAGCTAAAGGCAGGCGACCGGATTCTCGTTCGCAACCAGGAGCTAATTCCGGCTGATGCCACCATTGAAAAAGGAAACGCCAATATTGACTACAGTTTTGTTACGGGTGAATCAATCCCCGTTAGTAAAAACCCAGGTGATTTTGTTTTCGCCGGAGGACGTCAGCAAGGCAGTGCCATTGAGCTCTTAGTTCAAAAAGAGGTGGAACAAAGCTACCTTACTCAACTTTGGAACCAGGAAGGACAACAGCGAGCCAAAGAAGCTCCCATGGCCAATACCATTAATCAGGTAAGCCAGTATTTCACCGTCATTATCATTACCATTGCTTTAAGCGCAGCCATTTACTGGAACTTTTCCAACCCCGAAAAAGCGCTGTTTGCCTTTACTTCGGTTCTGATTATTGCCTGCCCCTGTGCCTTGGCGCTCACCATTCCGTTTACTTTTGGTAGTACCATGCGCCAATTTGGCCGCAAGGGATTTTACCTGAAAAATGCAGAAGTCATTGAGAAACTATACCGGATCAAAACCATAGTTTTTGATAAAACCGGAACCATCACGCATGCCCAGTCTTCCCGCATTGAATTTAAGGGAGAAACTTTAACTGACGAACAGCAACAGCTGATCAAATCACTGGCATTTCACTCCACCCACCCCTTGAGCAAAACGATTTACGAATCGCTGGAAGAGCCTAAAAATCTGGAGGTAGCCGATTTCAAGGAAATTCCATCCCTGGGAATTACCGGCAAGGTGAACAACAAAACCATCACGATGGGCTCCAAATATTTTGTCACCGGAGACCAGTCGGGCGACAAGGAACTGAAAACACAGGTTTGGGTCTTTATCGAGAAACAGATTCTGGGCTATTTCCAGTTTGAGAACAGCTACCGCGAAGGACTGCAGGATACCATTTCAAACCTGGATTCCAGCTACGAATTGCATTTGATTAGTGGCGACAACGAGTCGGAACGTGACAACCTGGTCCCCCTGTTCAAGGATCATGCCCGTCTTAATTTCAACCAGTCGCCCACCGACAAGCTCAACTACATTCAGCAACTTCAGCAAAACGGCCAACCGGCCATGATGATTGGTGATGGGTTGAACGATGCTGGTGCCCTCAACGAAAGCCAGGTCGGGCTGGTGATTGCCGACAACATTTACAATTTCACGCCAGCCTGCGATGCGATTTTGCAAGCCGACAAGTTTGCTTCGTTGCAACGTTTTATCCAGTTTACAAAAACAAGTATGACCATTGTCCGGCTTGCTTTTTTAATCTCTTTCCTCTACAACATTGTCGGGATTTCGTTTGCTGTTCAGGGCAACTTGTCCCCTATTGTTGCAGCCATTCTAATGCCGCTAAGTTCGGTTACAGTCGTTGCTTTTGCCACGTTCTCGGTCAACCTGATGGTCAGGAAAAGAGGGCTTTAAGCTTATTGTTAAAAACTGTTCAAAAAAAATGCTTATTTTAGGAAACAAAGTTCACCCCGGCTTGTTGTTTGAAATTGATTTGTGGATACGTGTTGTGACCCGCAACAGTTAAGCAAAGAGAAAAAACTAAATCTTTAACTAAGACAAAAAGGTATGTCAGTAGTATTTGTATTAATTATTATTGGAATATTAGTGGCATCTGCTTTTCTCCTGGCTTTTATCTGGGCCGTGCGCAACGGCCAGTTTGACGATTCATACACCCCATCCGTCCGCATTTTATTTGATGATCCAACTCCAAAAGAAGAAAACGAAAGTGACTTGTCAACGGACAAGCCGCAAAAAAAGCAATCTAAATAAATCATAGCTATATGGAATTACAGAAGTTTACCTATGACAACAAGATTACACGCGATTTTGCTGTGGCAACAATGGTGTGGGGTGTTATAGGGATGTTGGTTGGCTTATTGGTGGCCCTGCAGATTTTCATTCCGGAAATGAATTTCAGCCTGGAATACACCACCTTCGGAAGAACAAGACCCGTGCATACCAATGCGGTCATTTTTGCTTTTGTAGGTAACGCCATTTTTACCGCCGTCTATTATTCAATGCCCCGCTTGCTCAAAACAAACATGTACAGCAAGCTCTTGGGGAAAATCCATTTCTGGGGATGGCAATTGATTATCATTGCCGGAGCCATTACCCTGCTTGCCGGGTACACCTCCGGAAAAGAATATGCCGAATTAGAGTGGCCCATTGACGTGGCAATCACCATCATTTGGGTAATCTTCGGAATCAACATGTTTGGCACCATTCTCCAAAGACGGGTCAGCCACATTTACGTGGCCATTTGGTTTTACATTGCCACCTGGGTTACCGTAGCCGTGCTTCATGTTGTTAACTCCATCGAAATTCCATACAGTCTTTTAAAAAGTTACCCGGTTTATGCCGGTATTCAGGATGCCTTGGTACAATGGTGGTACGGACACAATGCCGTCGCCTTTTTCCTGACTACTCCTTTCCTCGGCTTGATGTACTACTTTGTACCGAAAGCGGCAAACCGTCCGGTGTATTCGTATAAATTATCCATCGTCCACTTTTGGTCTCTCATTTTCATATACATCTGGGCCGGACCGCACCACTTGCTTTACAGCTCGCTGCCAGACTGGCTTCAGGCATTGGGGACCACCTTCTCCATCATGCTGATTGCCCCAAGCTGGGGTGGAATGATGAACGGACTGCTTACTTTGCGCGGTGCCTGGGACAAAGTGCGGCGAGACCCGGTTTTGAAGATGTTTGTGGTAGGAATTACCGCTTACGGCATGGCCACTTTTGAAGGCCCCATGCTGTCGTTGAAAACAGTGAATGCCATCAGCCACTTTACCGACTGGACAGTTGGACACGTTCATATTGGTGCCTTGGGCTGGAACGGCATGCTCACTTTTGGAATGCTTTACTGGCTGATTCCCCGACTTTACAATACCAAACTCTACTCAACAAAACTGGCCAATGTCCATTTCTGGATTTCCACGCTGGCCATCATCTTCTACGCCGTACCGCTTTATATTGGTGGAATAACCCAGGCGTTGATGTGGAAAGAATTTACGCCGGAAGGTTTTCTGGCCTACCCCAACTTTCTGGAGACTGTAACCCAGCTAATCCCAATGTATGCCATTCGTGCCTTTGGAGGAGGCATGTACGTATTGGGGATGTTGCTTTTGATTTTCAACGTGGTGAAAACAGCCAAACAAGGTCAGTTGGTGAAAGAGGAAGAAGTGGAAGCTCCGGCACTGCAAACCCAGTCAGTGGGCAAAAAATCAACCGAAAGCTGGCACAGCTTTTTGGAGCGAAAGCCCATCCGGTTCCTGGTTTTTTCCACCATCGCTATCCTCATTGGTGGGATGTTCGAAATTATTCCAACGTACCTCATCAACTCCAATGTCCCCATCATTTCCAGTGTAAAACCCTACACACCACTGGAATTGCAGGGGCGTGATATTTACGTTAGAGAAGGCTGTTACAACTGCCACTCCCAGATGATCCGTCCTTTCCGTTCGGAGACAGAGCGCTACGGCGAATATTCCAAAGCCGGTGAGTTCATCTACGATCATCCGTTCCAGTTCGGCTCCAAACGTACCGGGCCAGACCTGGCACGCGAAGGGGTGAAAACAGGAAGAATATACAAACCCAACGCCTGGCATTACAACCACTTCATCGATCCGCAAAAGATGAATGAAGAATCAATTATGCCCAAATACCCTTGGCTGGCAGAAAAGGACATCAACCTGAAATCGACTGCTCCTAAAATCAGGGCCATGAAAAAGCTGGGTGTTCCCTACCCTGACAATTATGAGCATCAGGCCAATGACGACTTACTGAAGCAAGCCGAAGAGATTGCTCAAAACCTTCGCGAAGCCGGTATTGAAACCGAAAGCACCAAGGAAATCATTGCCTTGATTGCCTATATGCAGCGTTTGGGAACCGACATCATGAAGCCCCAGGAAGAACCAGAAACGGAGGAGGAATAGGTCATGATAAAAGAACACTTACAAAGCATCATTGGAGTTGAACTCTACGCCATCATTGGCTTTCTGATCTTCTTTATATTTTTCATTCTGATCACTATTCATACGATCCGAATGGATAAACTGCGGGTTCGGAAACTTAGTGAGATTCCGCTGGAAGATGAATTCATTACGAACCAGGAGTAGCCTAAACTATTATTTAATCTTATGAGCACGATAGACGACAAAAAACAGGATCAGGCAAATTCGCAACACGAATATGATGACTTCACCAATGAAAAGTTACTTGCAGGGCATGAATTTGACGGAATACGGGAACTGGACAACCAGCTCCCCCCTTGGTTAAAATACTTGTTTTACGGCAGCATCATTTTTGCAGCTTCATACCTCACCCTGGTCTTCGTTTTTGAAGATGAGAATATCATTCAAGCCAAGGAATATCAAAATGAGATGGCCGCTTTTATTGAGGAAGAGGAAGCTGCCGAAGAAGATGAAACGGCTGCTCCCGTCATTCGAACCCAAGAGGAAATTATGGCCAGCGGACAAGCCACTTTTTCGAAAATTTGTTCGGTTTGTCATGGCAAATTCGGAGAAGGCCTGGTTGGTCCTAACTTTACCGATGAATACTGGATTCATGGCGGATCGCGCGACAACATGCACGAGGTGATTACCACCGGAGTTATTGAAAAAGGGATGATCTCGTACAAGAACATCCTGACAGAAAACCAGATTCAGGATGTTATTACTTACATTCAGAGTCTGCAAGGCACCAATCCGCCCAACCAGAAAGCACCGGAGGGTGAAAAATACGTGCCGGAGTCAGAAGAAGAAACTGCAAGTTAGTTTGGAGAATTAAAAAGGAGGCAACGATGAGTCCTGATATGAAAAACGCAGACAAGCAACTGGCCAGCTTTCGCGACCAAATGCCAACAGTTGACAGCGAAGGAAAACGTGTTTGGCTTTTCCCCAAAATGCCCAAAGGCAAATTTTACAATTATCGTCGAATTGTTGCTTATACGCTGCTGCTGTTTTTTTACCTGGCCCCTCATCTGACCTTAAAAGGCGAACCGCTCATTTTGCTGAATTTCATTCAGCGCAAGTTCATTCTTTTTGGGAATACCTTTTACCCGCAAGATTTTCATTTGCTGGTCCTCTCATTTATTACGCTGCTTGTTTTTGTCATCTTATTCACGGTAGTTTACGGGCGAATATTTTGTGGATGGGTCTGTCCGCAAACCGTTTTTATGGAGTTTTTGTACCGCCCCATTGAATACCTGATTGACGGGGACCGCCGCAAACAACAAGTGCTGGCCCAACAGGAAATGACCCCGGAAAAGTTTATCAAACGAATAATCAAACATGCCCTTTTTCTGTTCATTTCCTTCTGGACCATCCTCACCTTTTGGTCTTACCTGGTTGGCTATCCTGCAGTGCAGGCCTATTTTGGTCTACTACCGGAAACCAGTATTACGCCCCTGATTGTCGTGCTGGCCTTTACCGGGATGCACTATTTTGTGTTTGCCTGGTTTCGCGAACAAGTTTGCACCCTGGTATGTCCCTACGGCCGTTTGCAAGGTGTAATGCTCGACAATAACTCCATCGTTGTTGCCTACGATTACATTCGTGGCGAACCGCGCGGACGGGGTCACAATGAAGATAAAGGCGACTGCATTGATTGCAAACGCTGTGTGGATGTGTGCCCTACCGGAATTGATATTCGTAATGGCACCCAAATGGAATGTATCAACTGTACAGCCTGTATTGATGCCTGCAACTCGGTTATGTACACCATCAACAAACCCAAAGGCTTAATCCGTTACGCTTCGGAACAATCCATTTCAGAAGGTAAAAAACATGTGCTTAACGTACGGGCCATTGCCTATTCGGTAGTGCTGGCTCTTTTACTTGGTGTGCTAAGCTATTCATTCATCCACCGGGGCGATATTGAAACAACCATCACCCGCATGCAAGGTAGCATGTTTCAAGAATATGGAGCCGATGCCTACAGCAACCTCTACAACGTGCAAATGCTGAATAAAACAAGCCAGGCTGCTTCAGTTCAGCTTGAACTACTGGATCCTGAAGGTGAATTGAAAATATTGGGCGATGAGCTCAATGTCGACGTGGGCGAAGTTGCCAAACGCAACCTGATGATTATCCTGAAAAAGGAAGACGTGAAAAGCTCCAACACCCACTTAAGCATTGGGGTTTATGAAAATGGCGAGTTGATTGAAACGATCCGGACAACTTTTGTCGGACCAAATGCTTTGGACTATAAAAAATGAAACGCATATGAAACTAAAAATAAATTGGGGAACAGGAATTGCCATCGCACTGCTGATTATGATGTCGGGGATGGTGTACCTGGTTTCAATTGCCGTCAGGCAAGATTATTACCTGGTAGAAGACGATTACTACCAAAAGTCGGTTAACTATCAGGCACAAATTGACAAGATTCAAAATGTCAACAAACTGACCGAACGAGTGAAATTGGTTCAATCGGCCCATGCTGTTCAAATCAATTTTCCTCAACTATTCAAGCATGAACTGCTCGAGGGCACCATTCACTTTTACAGCCCGATGAGTGAAAATAATGACCTGAGCCTACCCCTCAAATTGGATGAGCAGCTGAGTCAATCCGTTTCAATCAAGAAACTGCCCAAAGGCCGATACATTGTCAAGCTGGATTGGACGGCCAATGAAAAGCCTTACTTTCAGGAACTGGAAATTCAAGTGCCATGATGTTTGATTTGATAACTCCGCTAACCATTGGACTAATCGGCAGTTTTCACTGTATTGGCATGTGTGGTCCTATTGCCGTAGCCCTGCCCTTAAAAAGCCACAAACCGGCAGCAAAAGTTGTAGGCAGCCTGCTTTATAACCTGGGACGAACGCTGACCTACGCCGTTTTAGGTTTACTTTTCGGCTTATTGGGCCAAGGAATTCAGCTGGCCGGCTTCCAACAATGGACATCAATCCTGCTGGGGATTGTCATGATTCTGAACGTGCTTTTCCCTTATTTCTTTAAACAACGCATCAGCCTGAACAATCTATTTACAGGTTATGCCGGACGACTGATTTCAAAATTACGTCAGCTGTTTGCCAACCATTCATTTCAGTCATTGTTTAGCATTGGCCTGCTCAATGGGTTACTTCCCTGCGGCTTGGTTTACGTGGCCATTGCCGGAGCCATCAACACCAACCAACTGTTCTCCGGAGCCTTGTTTATGGTTTTATTTGGCTTGGGCACCATCCCCATGATGATGCTTTTATCGCTAACCGGAAACATGATTAGTGGACGCTTACGCACTGGCATGCGGCGCGTGGTTCCCTACTTTATTGTCTTGCTCGGAATTCTCTTTATTCTTCGAGGTCTGTCACTGGGCATTCCTTACGTGAGCCCCAAAGCCGAAAAACTGGTGCCGGCAGAGCGGGTTATGGAAGAAAGCTGCTGTCATTGAATTAAATCAACAACCAACCCCTACAACCTGAGGTTGAACCCATTGAACTAAGAAACATAAAAGAAATACGGACTTGAAGCACGAGGTACCGTCTAAAATCAGAATAAAATAACGCATTTATCGCTTTTTTCATAAACATTCAGTAGTGGTTTGGGGTTTCTTATGGTGATAAAGTAAATCGGTCTTTCTATCTTGTAGAAAATCAAAAATCAAGAGGCTAAACTATATGAGGCTAATTCCTAAACAAGTGCTATTTTTTGTTGCGGCTTTAGTTTGTTTACAAATCAACTCCCTAGGGCAAATCAATCCTGCAACCAATGCTCAGAACAGTCCTGAAATTGGGGTAATTGAGCATTTAGACGACTACCTGCCGGAAGGCATTTATCTCACCGGATTGGATTCGCAGCAGGTGCTGCTTTCTGATTTAATTGACAAACCGACCATTTTAAACTTTGTTTACTACCGCTGTCCCGGCATTTGCAGTCCGCTTATGGAAGGGCTGGCTGAAGTGATGGATCGATCGGATTTGAAACCAAACGAAGATTACCAGGTACTCACCATCAGTTTCGATCCAACGGAAACCTTGGACTTGGCGCAGCGCAAAAAGACCAACTACCTCAACCTGGTGAATAAAAAAGAAGCCATTGCCGCCGGCTGGAAATTTTTCATTTCCGATAGTGCCAGTATTGCAAAGGCGGTGCAGGCAGTAGGTTTTCAATACAAAAAAACAGGCAACGATTTTTTACATGCTGCCTCAGTCATGGTAATCAGTCCCGACGGGAAAATTACGCGCTACCTCAACGGGATTTATTTCCTGCCATTTGAATTTAAAATGGCTATTATCGAAGCCAACAAAGGGCAATCCGGCCCGACAATCAATAAAATATTGCAATTCTGTTATTCGTATGACCCACAAGGACAAACCTATGTCTTAAATGTGACCAAAGTTGCCGGAACGGTCATCATCTTTTTTGCACTCGTTATTTTCCTGTTTTTGATACTCAAACCTAAACGAAAAGAAGTTTAACAAACGAACATTCCTATGCAAGCAAGTTCTAAAACCCCAAATGATGTAAGTTATTTAGAATACCAAGGCAAGCACAAAGGATTGTGGAAATGGATTTTATCCACCGACCACAAACGTATTGGCCTACTCTACCTGTATTCGATGATGACTTTATTTTTAGTTGGCGTTACCCTGGGATTGGCCATGAAGTTTGAGCTGATTGCTCCGGGTAAAACCATTATGGAAGCGAAAGATTACAATGCCGTCTTTACGGTCCATGGTGTGATTATGATCTTTATGATTGTGATTCCCGGACTGCCGGCTGTTTTTGGAAACTTTATGCTTCCCATCATGATTGGAGCTAAAGATGTGGCTTTTCCAAAGCTGAATTTATTATCCTGGTGGGTGTACATTGCCGGAGCCATTCTGGTCATTTCATCGGTTTTGTTTGGTGACGGATCGCCCGACACCGGCTGGACTTTTTACGCCCCCTACAGTTTCAAAACAGGATCGAACATGCTGCCGGCCATATTTGGAGCCTTTGTGCTAGGGTTCTCATCCATTTTGACCGGTCTGAACTTCATTGTAACCATTCACCGGATGCGTGCTCCCGGAATGACCTGGACGAAAATGCCCTTGTTTCCGTGGACCCTTTATGGCACGGCCTGGATCCAGTTGCTGGCTACTCCGGTTGTGGGGATTACCCTAGTACTAGTTGCACTCGAACGTATTTTCGGAATCGGCGTATTTGACCCCGCCTTGGGAGGTGACCCTATTTTGTACCAACACCTGTTCTGGATCTATTCGCACCCGGCTGTTTACGTGATGATTTTGCCTGCCATGGGAGCCATTTCTGAAATTATTCCGACCTTCTCGCAAAAGCATATTTTTGGTTATAAGGCGATTGTAGCCTCTACCCTTGCCATTGCTTTTGTCGGCTACTTTGTCTGGGGACATCACATGTTTACCTCCGGAATGAGCGGCACCGCCCAATATACCTTTTCCATTCTAACCTTTCTGGTTGCCATTCCCAGCGCCATCAAGGTTTTCAACTGGATCTCGACCATGTATAAAGGCTCGATCAACCTACAAACGCCTTTTTACTGGGCTGCCGGTTTCATCTTCGTTTTCATGATCGGAGGTTTGTCAGGACTGGTGGTTGGCGCACTGGCCACCAATGTGTATTTGCATGATACGGCTTTTGTGGTTGCTCACTTTCACTTCATTGTTTTTGGAGGTGTTGGGTTCTCTTTCTTTGGTGCCATTCATTATTGGTTTCCTAAAATGTTTGGACGGATGTACGACGCCACTTGGGCCAACATTGGCTGGTTGATTTTCACAACTGGTTTTCTGGCCTTGTATTCGCCCATGTTTTACCTTGGTATGCAGGGAATGCCTCGTCGGTATTACGATTATCTCGAAGAGTTTCACGCAGCCAACATCCTTTCTACACTTGGCTCGTGGGTAATGACTCTGGGCTTGATAATTATTCTGATCAACCTGTTCCGTTCAGCCAAAAGCGGCCCCATTGCCCCCAAGGATCCATGGAAAGGAAAAACGCTGGAATGGACCGTACCATCGCCACCGCCCTTGGAAAACTTTGATCAGATTCCTGAATATCACGAAAAAGACGGACCTTACGAATATCAATAAACGCTATACCTATGTCACAAGTTATTCAACATGATGAGCACTATGATCCCGAAGGATCGAAGATCGGAATGTGGCTCTTCATCTTTAGTGAATTGCTGCTGTTTGGTGGCCTGTTCATTATTTATTCAGTTTACCGCTATTTAAATCACGATGCCTTTCACATGGCAGCCGGAGAGCTAAACCTGACGGTTGGTGCCTTAAATACGCTTATTTTGCTGGTGAGTAGTATGACCATTGCCATGTCGACCACCGCCCTTCAGAAAAAGCAAAAAGGCACGGCTATTCTCCTGCTTGAAATCACATTTATTTTGGCAATCATCTTTTTGATCAATAAATATTTCGAGTGGGGCGTTAAGTTTGATCATGGTATTTTTCCGGGCTCCGAATACATGAAAGAAGAAATGAGTCAAGGGGAAGTCTTGTTCTTTGGTTTATACTTTGTAATGACCGGCTTGCACGCATTGCACATTGTTGCCGGGCTGGTTATTATGGGATTTGCCCTAGCCCGGGTACACAAAGGAACCGTTCATGCCGGACGCCCCACCCTGCTGGAAAATGCCGGGCTTTACTGGCACCTGGTCGACTTAATCTGGATTTTCCTTTTCCCATTATTTTACTTAATCACTTAACGACTGACCTATGGAAAATGAAAAACATCATATCGTACCGTACCGTGTTTACGCCATCGTCTTGCTGGTTTTAGTGGTACTAACCTTTCTTTCGATAGCCATTACCGATATCGAACTGGGAAGCTACACGGTTGTCGGAGCCTTATTGCTGGCCTCGATTAAATCAAGTTTAGTACTGACCTATTTCATGCACCTGAAATTTGATCAGCCTTATATTCGAATCATGGTCGGATTTGTTTTAGCAGTATTTATCGCTGTGGTTATTGTTACATTTTTTGACTACTCCTTCAGATAAAAAACTATGTATATTTTAGCATCAACACAAGCCTCTAATTTTGTTGCCGATGTCGACCGGGCATTCCTGTTTATTCTTGCCGTCAGTTTTTTCTTTCTGATTGCGCTGACAGCAGTCATGATTTACTTTATTTTCAGGTACAACAAAAAGCGACATCCCAAAGCCGAGCAAATCAAAGGAAGTAACCTGCTGGAATTGATCTGGACCATCATACCAACCATCTTAGTTTTAATCATGTTTTATTATGGATGGGCCGGATGGAAACCCATGAAAAAAGCACCGGAAGACAGCTTTGAGATTACCGTTATTGCCCGGATGTGGAACTTTACGTTTGAATATGAAAACGGCCGCCGAACCGATACCCTGTTCGTTCCCAAGGATCAACCGGTAAAACTCAACTTGCGTTCGATGGATGTTGTCCATTCTCTTTTCATCCCTTCGTTTCGCGTAAAGGAAGATGTTGTTCCAGGACGCGATAAATTCATGTGGTTTACCCCTCAGAATGAAGGAATCTATGAGTTGTTTTGTACCGAATATTGTGGGCTTCAACACTCCTATATGTACAATTGGGTGAAAGTGATGCCTCAGGACGAGTTTAACAACTGGTACACTGACACCACACAACAAGTGGCCAGTGCTGCGGTGGAGTCACCCGCAGCTACCGGCAAACGAATCATGACCAACATTGGCTGCTTTGCTTGCCATTCGGTAGACGGATCGAAAATCATCGGTCCTTCGTTTAAAGGCATTTACGGGCACGAAGTGACCGTTAAAACGCAAGGCGACGAACGCACCATAACGGTGGATGATGAATACATCAAACGGTCCATTTATGAGCCGGAAGCCGACATCGTGGATGGCTTTAACAAAGGACTGATGCAAAGCTACCAGGGACAGCTGAGTGATGAGGACATTGCCAATATTATTGAATACTTGAAAACCTTGAAATAATATGGGCCCACAAACACCAGGCTCCTACCTTAAAATTATTCTTCAATTGGGCAAAGTACGTATTTCTTTGCCCATTTCATTATCTGCAGTAACCGGTTATGTGCTGCAAACAGGAAGCTTTGGGATGGAAGGTTTATACCTGGCGCTTGGTGTTTTTTTAGTGTCCTGCAGTTCGAGTGCCATCAACCATTGGCAAGAGTACAAGATCGACAAGCATATGCCGAGGACGCAAAACCGTCCAATTCCGTCCGGCAAAATATCGCCAACATTTGCTCTGATGGTAGCCTTAAGCTACTTTGTTGCCGGGGCCTGGATTCTAAGTAATCATTTTGCTCCCGTAGCACTGATAGCCAGTGTAATCACCCTGATCTCCTACAATGGATTTTATACCCCCCTGAAAAAGGTTACCGCTTTTGCCGTAGTACCCGGCTCACTTGTGGGCGCACTGCCACCTTACATTGGCTGGCTTGCTGCTGGCGGCTCACTAATGGATCCGGTGATTTTTTGGGTGGCCATTTTCTTTTTCATTGGACAAATCCCGCACTTCTGGCTCTTATTGCTTATGTTCGGCGAACAATACAAACTGGTGAACTACCCCAGCCTGAATGACCTTTTCTCTGAAAACCAGATTAAACGCCTCAGTTATACCTGGATTTTATCAACCATTGCAGCCGCGCTGATTATTGCTTTAAAAATCATGATCAGTCCTGTTGTTGTTGCGGTGTTGTTGCTTTATATATTTTACCTGCTTTTCACCACTAGCCGACAATTGCTGGTTCGACACAACCTGCCTGTCCGGCCAACCTTCTTCAAACTTAACTTCCTCTACCTGTTTATGATGATTGCCTTGATCATCGACAGCCTTTTGTTTCGCATTTGAGTCGTTGAACAAATAAAAAAAGCAGATGTTATACCAATACATCTAGATTTCTAAATATTTTAAAGATGCAACAAAAAGCAATGATTTTTATAACCGGATTAGTGACCGGAATTCTGCTTAGTTTCCTGGTAATTTTCCTTACCGTTCCTAAAATGTTATTTACTGTAAGTGAAAGCAACTATAATTTTACCGAAACGATTGAACGAATAGAACAATCCGTACAAGAAAATAACTGGAGTATGCCACACCAGTATAACCTGCAGGCCACCCTGTCCAAACATGGATTTGAGGTAAAGCCTGTTAGGGTCTTTTCAATTTGTAAACCCGATTTAGCTGCACGTCTGCTGACAGGCGATGCTGACCGGCAGCTGTCTGCCATGATGCCCTGCCGGATTGCCATCTTCGAAAAAAGTGATGGAAAAACATACATTACCCGGATCAATGCCGGCTTATTGTCCAAGCTGCTTGGTGCCCATGCAAAAGCAGTTATGGGAGAAGCAGGAGAAGGCAGCGAAGAAATATTGGCACCACTCATTGACTAAGCTGTTTGGAGCTCCCTATCACTCCGAAAAAGTCGATATAACAGGAAAAACCATATTAACCTTAAACAATCAGCATTCATGAAAACAGCCGCATTACTACTATTGCTAAGTATAGCTACCGTTGCATGTACATCGAAAAGTACCCAACCCGAAGCAGAACAAGCCATTCAGCAAATAGAGCTTGTGTACCACATCGAGGGCATGACCTGCGATCATTGTGAAGAGTCGATTCAAAAGGGCGTCAATCAGCTGGAAGGAATAAGCTTGGTTGAAGCCAACCATGAAGATTCAACAACCCGTGTTGTATTTAACCCGGCTAAGACAAACAAAGAGGAGATCCAAAAAGCAATTGAAAAGAGAGGCTATTCCGTATTAGAATGACTAGAATCAAAATGATAAATTCCTCTCACAAAAGTGAGAACTTCCCCGCTCATTTGGGTCGGTTTTAGCCCTACAGATTGATCAAAAGCCCAAAATTTTAAGTGGCTCTGCTATTTTGTATTTTTTTAACATCTCACAAGAACTCTTAGGCCTTGTATTTGTAGTAGTTAATAGAAACAGAAATAACAGTTCAGAATACAGGAATTAAACTTTAAAATTTCATTTACCACGTCAGGAAACCAGAACAATCAAGTGAAAGTATTAAAGTAAGTTCCATACGTACTTTTAAAACATTGATGACGTATGAAAACACCACTTATTGTATTTAGCTTACTTATGCTATCCGCCCTGTTTACAACAGCAGGCAACATTGAAAACACCAACGTACATGCACGCGTACTCGACAAAATTACTCAGGAACCGATTTACGGAGTCAGTGTATGCATTGAAGATGACCAACAAGGAATTGGTACAATTACCAATGAAGATGGCGATTTCAGACTTTGGAATTTGCCCTCAGATACCCTGAATGTCCTTATTCGGTGTGAGGGTTATGAAACCTACGTTTTAGATCTCAGTGCCATTGACCAATCATCGCAAGAGATGACTATTATCTACTTGGTACCTGAATCTTCAGGAGCGTTAAAACAAACAGCAGCAAAATTGGAATCAGGGAAGAAACAACCCCGCAAATAAATATTTCTCTGTCACATAAAAGCTGAAAGTGGTTACTTGAGTTTGTATCTAAAAAAACAATTCCCCGGATTAAGATGGAATTTCATCCGGGGAGGCTTCTCTGACAGTCAATATTTTTCCGGAAAACCGAAGGTCTTTTCCTGCCATCGGATGATTAAAGTCCATCGTGACCCAATCCTCCTTTTTCCTGATTATCTTTCCATAAAGCTGATTTCCTTGTCGGTCTCCCATAGGAAAAACATGGCCTACCTGAACCACCTCATGATCAATCCGGCCATCTTCTTCTGCAAATGTTTGAATGGATAAATCAACAATTGCTTTGGGGTCTATCGGTCCGTAAGCTTCTTCAGATCCAGCCTGAAATTCAAACGAATCGCCGGCAGAAAGCCCCTGCAAATGATATTCAAAGACTTCGAGTAACAATTGGTTTCCAAACAAAAACTCTTGCTGATCTTCAACCGAAACCTTTTGCAGCAGCTTGCCATCGGAAGCATCTGTTACCGAATATTGAATTGTTGCAATCGTGTTTTTTCTGATCTTCATTGTCAATAATTTAGTCCCAAAAATCAATTTTCACTGGAAGCGATGTTCTGATCTTGTGCCAGGCTTCGCACATAGTGAACAATCCGCCAGCGGTTTTCCGGGCTTATCTGGCCACCGTGGGGCCCCATCAAGCCCGAAAAAGATCCCCGTGTAATGACATGGTAAATTTCCCCATCAGGCTTCCCTTTCAAGTAATCATCAATTAAGGAACGAGGCTTTGCCGGAAAAACCCGGCTGGTGAATAGATGCCCATTGCCATCGCCAATATCGCCATGACAACTCACACAAAAAATTTCATACTGACGCTTTCCTTCTGCCAGCACCTCAGGGGTTGCTTGAAGCGGATTTTCCAGTTCCTGGCCAGCTCGCACCTGCTCTTCCATTGATCGCCCGGCATAAGGATAAGGTTTAAATCCGCGTGGAATCGTTCCCTCAGCCGGTAAACGCATGGTTTGGCCGTCCTCAAAAACCGGATTTTCGGAATAGGTTTTATAGGCCGGAGAATAGGCCATATCCGGGAAAAAAGTATGTCCTGGCTTGTTCTTGCTTTTCGTACAAGCCACCGAAAGACCTACCACCAAAAGCAACAAGTATATTTTTACAGTTCGTTTCATAATCAATATTGGGTATGATATTCAAGACTTTCTTTATAAAATGGATGATGCTTCGGAACCAGCGGAGCTTTGGTTAACGAGCGAAAAACAACAAATAAAAACAAGCCCACATAGCCAATGGTAATTCCAATCTCAGGAATACCAATGCCCGAATTTTCACCGCCAACCACTCCTGGCATAATCAACTGATAAAGATCGACCCAGTGACCAATAAAGATAATTAATGCCACGGGAACCATAATTAACGATCCACGCTTGGAGTTTCGGGTCATCAGAGCAAAAAACGGAACCACAAAATTCAGAATCAGGTTCACATAGAATACTTCGCTGAAGTGTTTGTGACGCTCGTAAAAATAAACCGTTTCCTCCGGAATATTGGCATACCAAATCAGCATGTATTGTGAAAACCACAGGTAAGCCCAAAAAATACTGAAGCCAAACAGGTATTTCCCCAAATCATGGATATGCTCCTGATTAACATGAGTCATATACCCCATTTGTTTCAAGGCAATCACCAAAAGAATTAAAATAGCCGTTCCGCTAGCCAACATACTCGAAAAAACATACCATCCATACAAGGTACTAAACCAATGGGCATCGATAGACATGAGCCAGTCCCACGAAGCTGTAACACTGGTTATGGCCAGCACAACCACAAAAACAGCCGAGAGCATTCTGAATTTGCGGTAAAATTTCAAGTCGCCTGTTTGATCAAGTAAAAGCGAGTTTTTGCGAATAAAGTGAGCCAGTCCAACCCACAAAACCAAATAAACAAGCAAACGTCCATAGAAGAACGGCGTATTGAGGTAAGCAACCTTTTTAAGCAGAATGGCATCCAGATGATCGGTATGGGTCCAGTGGTAAAGCAGGTGCATCCCTCCCAACACAAAAAGCAATAGAAGCAACACTCCTCCAACAGGAATAAAAGCACTCATCGCCTCTCCCACCCGTTGAATGCTGGTGTGCCATCCGGACTCAGCAATGGTATGCACAGTAACCAGGAATAAGCCAATCAATCCGAGCGAAAGGAAATAATAAGAATTTAGCAAAAGATTGGCGGCAATACGCTCAGAGCCCACGCCTGTAAAATAGCCAACAACCAAAGCGAGCACGCCAATGCCCACCATTCCTAACGTAATCGTAGCCAATTTGCGGGGAAATATAAACTTTTGATTCTCCATAACTCATCTATGCTTTTAAGGTTATTCCTTCAGCACCAGCGTTGGCAAGTGCTTGTTCTATTTGACTAATCCGTTCCTCCGGACTATTCTCTTCCACTTCAACAACTACCAGAAAGCGATCATCGGTTGCCCGTTCATCATGGATGACTGGTTTCGCGCCGGGACCTAGTTTGTTGCTAAGAAAAAAGGCAATGACCATAGCAAACGCCGAGAAGAGGACCGTCAGCTCGAAGGCGACAGGCATAAAAGATGGTACCGCAAAAAATGGTTTACCACCAATATTCAAGGGATAATCAATGGTAAAAACCCAAGCTTGAAAACCAAAACCCAAGGTAGCACCAACAGCACCACCCCAAAAAGCCACTCGGGTAAGTCGCGAACGCGGAATACTTAAGGCCTTGTCAAGCCCATGAACCGGGAAAGGCGTAAGCACATCCATAATTTTCAGGCCATCTGCCTTGATCTGACCAATTCCTTTCAGCAGATCTTCCTCATCCGAATAATAAGCGGTAATGTATTTACTCATGGCCAGTTAATTTTTGATTTTCTCCTGATGATTTCAAAACTCCTTTAACCTCGGCAACTGCAATAACCGGGAACACACGGATAAACAGCAGGAACAGCGTAAAAAACAGTCCTAATGTTCCAACATAAAGTCCCACTTCAACCAACGTTGGTTTATACATGGTCCAGCTGGAAGGAAGGAAATCGCGGTGCAACGAGGTTACTACAATAACAAAACGCTCGAACCACATCCCGATATTCACGAAAATGGAGATCACAAAAGTAAACATCACATTGCGCCGTAGCTTCCTAAACCAGAAAAGCTGTGGAGTAATTACATTACAAGTCATCATAATCCAGTATGCCCACGCATAAGGTCCAAAAGCCCGGTTAAAAAAGGCATAGGTTTCAAATTCAACCCCGGAATACCAAGCAATAAAAAACTCGGTTAGATAAGCAATACCCACAATTGAGCCTGTCAGAATGATAATCTTATTCATCGACTCGATATGGTTGATGGTAATGTATTCTTCTAGGTTCAAAGCCTTTCGGGTTACAATCATGAGGGTTAACACCATGGCAAAACCCGAAAAGATGGCTCCGGAAACAAAGTACGGAGGAAAAATAGTGGTATGCCATCCGGGAATAACCGAGGTAGCAAAGTCAAAACTTACAATGGTGTGTACCGAAAGTACAAGCGGGGCTGCCAGTCCGGCCAGAATCAAACTGATGGTTTCGTGACGAGACCAATGTTTGGCAGATCCTGTCCATCCAAAACTCAGGAATCCATAAATTGCCTTGCGAATTTTTGTTTTAGCCCGGTCGCGTACCGTTCCAATATCTGGAATTAATCCGACATACCAGAAAACCAGCGAAACAGCAAAATAAGTAGAAATGGCAAAAACGTCCCAAAGCAAGGGCGAGTTAAAGTTTACCCATAACGCTCTCGTATTTGGATACGGGAAAATGTAGAACCCCAATAACAGTCGCCCCATGTGGATTAGCGGGAAAAACCCCGCACACATCACAGCAATCAACGTCATGGCTTCGGCCGAGCGGTTGATACTGGTACGCCATTTCTGACGGAAAAGAAGCAGGATGGCCGAAATAAACGTTCCGGCATGGCCAATACCAACCCACCACACAAAGTTGGTGATTCCCCAACCCCAGCCAATGGTTTTGTTCAGGCCCCATTCCCCAATACCATAAAACACGGTACGGAAAGTAGCCCAGCCCCCAAAAAGGGCCGCAATTCCCGCCAGGGTTATGCCCAAGTACCAGTACTTGGATGGTTTGCCAGCCATGGGCGACAAAATATCATCAGTCACCTGCTTGTAGTTCTTATTTCCCCGAATTAACGGTTCTCTTAGCGGAGATGTATACATTCCTTATTCGTTTTAGTTAGACGGTTTTATTTTTCACCTTAGTTAGATAGCCAACGGATGGTAGCGTATGCAGTTCTTCCAATAAATGGTAGTTACGCTCATCTTCAAAAAATTTCGAAATCCGGCTTTCCTTATTATTCAAATCACCAAAAACAATGGCATCTGCCGGACAAGACTGGGCACAGGCCGTTACCACTTCTCCGTCTTGCAGTTGTCGGCTTTCGTTTTTAGCTGTTAATTTTTTCTCTTGAATACGCTGAATGCAGAACGAGCATTTTTCAATGACTCCCTTAGCCCGAACCGTCACATCAGGGTTTAACACCAATCGACGCAGGTCGGTTGTCATTTCTGCCGGATCAATTGTATTTCCAGGCATCGCATCAGCTCCGGTATAATCAAAGAAGTTGAATCGTCGCACTTTATACGGACAGTTGTTGTTGCAATAGCGCGTTCCGATACAACGGTTGTAAGCCATTTGGTTAACACCTTCGTTGCTGTGTGTCGTTGCCGCAACCGGACAAACATTCTCACAAGGGGCGTTGTCGCAATGCTGGCACATAACCGGCTGGCGAACAAGTTCCGGATTATCCGGATCTCCTTTGTAATAGCGGTCAATCCGGATCCAGTGCATTTCGCGGGCCATAATCACTTGCTCTTTGCCCACAACCGGCACATTGTTTTCAGCAGAACATGCCACCACACAAGCATTACACCCGGTACACGAGTTCAAATCAATGGCCATTCCCCAGTGGAAACCATCAAATTTCCGTTGAGCATATAAGGATTTCAAATGCGATTTCAGTTCTTCACGCATTTGATTTCCCGAAGCCGGGTTAGCTAAATAATCTTCCAAGGTAGTTTCCCGAACCAAATTCCGGCCCTCCATGGAGTGATGCGATTGCGTTTTGGCCAGCTGATAGTCTCCTTCAACTTTTTGCAAGTTGACTTGCTCCAGCGTATACCGGAGGCTTCCGTTTTCAGAGGCAACAAGCGGAAAAGCATTCTTTCCCACGGTTCCTTCCGGAGTTCCCAAATTAACCCGGCCATAGCCTAAAGCTACCGAAATTGTTCGATGCTCCTGCCCAGGCTGAACAACCACCGGAATCGGTCCAAAGTCATTGATCATGACCAGCTGCTCATCTTCCAGTTCCAGTTCTTTAGCCAGTTTTGGCGAAACAGCGGCATAGTTGTCCCAACAAATTTTGGTAACCGGATCGGGCAATTCCTGCAGCCAAGGGTTGTTGGCTTGCTTTCCGGTTCCCACACTCACGTTGGTGTACAAGTTAAGTTCCAGCGCATCGTTGCCTTTCAGACCTTTTACCTGAGCCAATATTGTTGGTACCCGTTCTCCATTATAAGCTGAAAGGCCGTCTTCTTTTCTCCCCGATTCAAAAATCCCATCGTGCAGTTTGCTGTTCCAAAAATCAATAAAGGCCTGCCCACTTTGAGCCTGCGGATAAATATTCTTCTCCCAGTAATTCTGGACGTACGTATGAAAATCAACCGGATTTCCAGCCCACTTCAAGAGACTCTCCTGGGCCGACCGGGTTTTAAATATGGGACGGATCGTTGGTTGAGCAAGTGAATAACTTCCCGATCTGACTTCGGCATCGTTCCAGGCTTCCAGGTAATGATGATCAGGGCAAATGTACTGCACATGCTCCGATGTTTCTTCACCCAGAATTGGCAAGGCTATGCTCAGCGGCACTTGCTGCAGTGCAGTTTTGAAGCGCTCCCCCTGCGGATAATCGTAAACAGGATTAACATCATACAAAATCAATCCATCCACCTGGCCCGCTTCCATTCGACCCACCAAACCAGCCATGTCCGCATCCATCGCCTGACGCAATTTTAAATGCACATCGGTGCGGATGGTGTTTCCATAGTTTCCGAGCAACTCATTGATCGCATTCACCAACAGTTGGGTTTCCGCATCATTGCTTCCACTAACCACCAGCGACTTGCCCTTTTTTGCAATTAACTCGTCAGCTACCTTGGTGATATCAACCGGTGAAGCAGCTAAGTTTACCGGCTGCTCTCCAGCTAGTTTTTTGAGTTCGTTATACAGGTTAGCAATGACCAATTTTTCCTGCGAGGGCCGAATCTGAATGCGCTCATCGGCATTCGATCCGGTTAACGACATTCCTCCTTCAAAATGAAGGTGCCGGGACATCGATCTCTGACCATCAACCAGCTTTCGGCGTTCCGAATATTGCTTGGTATACTCGATGGGAGAAAGCCAGCTTCCCAGAAAATCAGCATCAAAGCTAACGATAAGGTCCGCTTTGCTAAAATCGTAAGCAGGAATAAAGGCTTTGCCATAGCTTTGTTCATTGGCTTGCAACATACCCGACGCTGAAATCACGTCGTACTGAATATGCTCAGCTCCGGGATGGGCCGCCAAAAACTCCTGAATTACTGCTTTGGTCGAGGGGCTTATAATTGTACCTGTCAGAAGCACCAACTTACCTTCTTTGGCCTTAATTTCGGCCAGCGCTTCCAGAATTTGCTGATCAGCATCTTCCCAACTGATCTTTTTCTCTTTGAATTTGGGGTTCTTATGCCGTTTATTATCGTAAAGGCCCAAAACGGAAGCTTGGGTCCTTGCATTCGTTCCACCGCGAGTAACCGGAGATAATGCATTTCCTTCAATCTTAATCGGACGACCGTCACGTACTTTTACCAGAACGCTGCAATAGTCGTTACCATCAAAATACGTTGAAGCAAAGTAGCTGGCCTCTCCCGGAATAATCTTCTCTGGTTGAATCAAAAAAGGAATGGCTTTTTGAACCGGCTGCTGACAACTCGTAGCAATGGCTGCTGATGCAATTGTAAAACCAAACAGCTTCAGAAAATCCCGGCGAGAAGTGGCTTCTGATCGTGACTCCTTTTTCATTTGAAGAATGGATTTGCGATCGCCAGAATCAACCTCTTCTGCCGCCTGGCGCGCATCATAAATCAAATCATCCAAACTTTTATAGTATTGTTCCTTCATTCTGATTAGGTTTGTTGGTTTATTAATAATGGCACTTCATACAATCTGTTCCACCAATCATATCAACGGTTACTTTATTGATTTCACCACTCTTCAATTGCTCATGAAGCGTCTCATAAGATTCATAGAATTTATTATCGACAAACTGAACTTCTTTGGTTCGGTGACAATCCAAACACCAGCCCATACTCAAATCTTCCACTTGCTTGAGTACATCCATCTCAGCCACGTCGCCATGACATTCGATACAATCCAGTTTTCCGGAATTGACGTGTTGAGCATGGCTGAAAAAAACATGGTCGGGCAAATCGTGAATCCGCACCCACTCTACTGGTTTATTGTTTTCAACCGCATCAATCACTTTCGCGATTTCAAACTTTCCGGAACGGGTTCCCTCACGCACTACCGAGTGGCAGTTTAAACAAAGGTCTGCCGGAGGAATGCCGGCCGACTTACTATCTTCTACCGTAAAGTGGCAATACTTACAATCAATCTGATTTTGCCCGGCATGCACTTTATGCGAGAACTTGATAGGCTGATCCGGCTCATAGCCCTGTGACCGCCCCAGGTTAACTCCTTCTTCATAAATCATTTTCACCTGATAGCCGAATACTCCCAGGAAGATAAGCAGTGGAATGGCCTTGTATTTTATTTTATGAAAGAAGATCAGCTCCAGCAACGCCCAGGTGATAATCATTCCCAGGAAAAGGAACAAGAGTAAGCGATTAATAGTGGGCTTAACTGGTTGAGGACCACGCATGGCCAAATCATCCAAATAGGCTTTAACGGTCTTAAGATCTGCCGCTTCAAATTCATACCCTTGATGCACTTCGGCCATTTTACCTCCTGAAGGCTCCGTCACCAACGCTTGAAAAGAGGCAAAATCCTTATCCAGATACTTGATGGCAATCTCCATGGCGGATGGATTCCAATTCAAGGTATCAGAAGGCAGTAAATTATGACACGAAGTGCAGGAAGCCTGCTTGTTGTTATGGGGCAACAGCCCCCTGAAAAACCGTTCGCCACGCTTAATGTCGTCTCGGTAATGACTGTACTTATCAACTTTACGTTTGGGCTTCTGTACCTCAGCAGTAGCTGATTGCTCTGCATTGGTTATTGAATCCACCATTGCTGAGTCAGGTTCTGAAACTGCTGTTTGTGCACCTACAGAATCTGTTTCACTTGATGGATTTTGTGTTTCAGCAGAAGCTGTCACTGATAAAACAAAGATGGAGATGGAGAGAATAAACAGAAAAAGACGGGACGAAAACCCGTAATTCTGTAAAACAGGGGACTTTAGTTTCATTCTACAAGCTTTAGTAAGTTTTTTTTCAAACCTTAGGATTTAGCAACTCATCAGAATTAACAAATTTTATACTTTAAGGTTTTCAAGCTCAAGTTAAAAAATTATCCCCAGATAACATCCCGATGATGCTTGTAGAACACATAAGCAAGCGCCATTCACTAAATACCTGACGCTGAATAAGATTTAATTAAGTGAAAAGAAATCAGAATAGATCAAAATGATGCAAAACCAACGCTGATAGATAAAATCGATTCTTTAATTGAGATTTTCGGTGAGTTTTCGAACAATTTTCAGGTTGTCCAAAAACTCTTTGGCAATAACCCGGACAATTGTATAAGCAGGTATGGCCAGAATCATCCCTAAAATTCCGGCAGCGCTTCCAGCAGCCATGATTACCAGAAAAATCTCCAGAGGATGTGCCTTCACACTGCTTGAATAAATTAAAGGCTGAAAAAGAATATTGTCAATCACCTGCACAATTACAAAAACCAATAGCATCAGCCCCAACAACGGGAAAGTATGCGCCATGAAGTCCGCATTGAGGTTAATCGCAATACCAATGAGCAAGCCCACTGAAGCCCCCATCCACGGGCCCAGGTAAGGAATAACATTAAACAAGCCACAAAACAAGCCAATAACCACCGCATGGCTAAATCCAACCCCAACAATGGTTAATCCTATGGTTACCAAAAAGCCAACCATAGTTACTTCGAAAAGTAAACCAATAAAATAGCGCCGAAGCAAATTATAAATGGAGTGTAAAATGCGTCTCACCTTCTCTTCGTAATCTGAAGGAATCATGAGTAAAATACCATCCCGAAGCATGTTCTCGTCCTTTAGAAAGAAAAAAGTTATGAAGGAAACGGAAAAGAACGCAATAAACAACTCGCCTACCGTTCCGGCTACAAAACCAAAAACATCAGTGAGTTGAGAAAAGTTAACCCGGTCGCCCAACTGAGCCTTTAACAAGGTCATAAAACGACCTTGGCTTTCCGGGGCAGCATCTTCGCCCCAAAATTGCATCCATTGCTGAATGGGTTTCTCAATCACGTCAATAACTGAGTTAAAGTCAATGGTTGAAAGCTGTTGAAATTCATTAATTAATAGCGGAATCAAAAATCGAAAAGAGCCGACAAAGAAGACCCAAAGAATAAATAGGGCTAAAAAGGCAGCAACTGAGTTTGATATGGAAAAACGCCCGTATTTAAGCCCGCCAAAAAAACGAACCATTGGACGACCGATAAGTGACAGCACCGCCGAGATGAGGATATAAGTTACAAGCGAACTAAAATACCAGAACAAGAAACCAAGTACCAGAACACCGGTTAAAAGTAAAATGGCTCTGGTTTTCCCCTCAACTTTTATCATAAAAAAATCTTTTCTACAAATATACCGTATTAATTGAAGTTTTAAAGGTAAAAGTAAAATTCCCTAACTCCCTCAACACCTCATTAAATATACTCAAAAGCTCCCACTGCACCGGCAAGCCATGGCTATAAGCCTAGTTGACAGCACATGCAACCAATCATTTTTTTTAATACTTTTGCTTTTTGAAATGCTAACTAAGAGACACTATGTTCAAAGCCTTAATAGTTGATGATGATAAAGCAGACCGCGATCTTTTGAATTATATGCTTCAGAAGCATCCCGACATTACCGAAGTTCACGAAGCCGACAGCGCAGAATCAGCACTTTTTAAGCTCATCGAAATCCGTCCAAATCTTGTTTTACTAGACTTGGTCATGCCTGGCAAAAGCGGCATGGAATTCATCTCATTAATTCGAAAAGAAAAAATAGATACCAACATCATAATCATCAGTTCACACAAAAACATGGCTATTGAGGCAATTAAAAACGAGGTCTATGACTTTCTGTTAAAGCCTTTGAATCACGAAAAACTCAATGCAGCCCTGTCGGCCATTAAGACTAAACAATTATCCAGCACTTCGGTTGAAGCTGAATTGCCAACTCAGGCACTTCAACAAGCTCCAAAACTAAGAATCTCCACAACATCAAGCTATTCCATTGTTGACCCAAAGGATATTTTATATTGCGAGGCCGAAGGTTCTTACACCAATATTTACCTGGACAATGGCGATATTGAACTCGCCAACTCCTATTTGAAGAAAATTGAAGAAATCCTGGTGAATCATAATTTTTTCAGAATTGGTCGCTCTTACCTGATCAATCTGAACAAATTGCGCAGTGTGAACCGCCATGAAAGCTCTTGCCTGCTCGTTGCTCAAAAAAAAGAAGTCAAGCTCTATGGTTCTAAGCGACAAATTCGAGAACTTTGCAGAATAGAGAACATTACCGAATAATGGATAATAAAATCATTACAGCCATCATTATTGACGATGACGAAGAAGCGATATCGTTGCTTGAAATCTATTTAAAAGCATTTCGGGAAGTTCAAGTCATCGACCGAACGATCAATCCCAAGCTAGGCATCAAGTTATTGGTCAAAAAGATGCCCGATTTGGTATTTCTGGATATCGATATGCCTGAAATTAATGGCATTGAAGTGGCTGAAGCCATCCAAAACAATCAACTAACAACTGAAATTGTTTTCACCACTGCCCATAGCAAATACGCCTTCAAAACTCTTGAGGTAAAACCGCTTGACTACTTGGTAAAGCCGTTTGGCCCGGAAGAACTCATCTCGGTTGTTAACCGCTACAAAACCCGGGCTAAGCGCAAAGCTTTGGAGCGTAATATGGAGAACTCCTCCCACAACAACCAGCCGATTCAAAAACTAAAGCTAGCCACCGACTCCGGAGTCATTTTAGTTAACCCGGACGAAATCATGAGCATCAAATCACAGGGAAGCAAGAACTACATCACCTTAACCAATGGAAAGACGGAGCGGGTTATCATGGCCATAACCAGACTTGTTGAATACATCAACTCCCCCAGTTTTGTTAAAGCAAATCGGGACACCTACATCAATCTTCAGTTCTTACGCCGGATTGACCGCAAAAAGAAAATTTGCATTCTAACCCATCAGGATACAGTCATGGAAGAAACTATCAACCGGTCAACGATTTCCTTTTTCGAAAAAATGAACTGCTTTCCGATCAGCTAGCTCCAGCCCTTTTCACTTAAAGAATCCCACATTTTTCTCAAAAAAAAAGACAGCTGAAAACAATCGCTGCTATTAGCGCCTATTGTTTTCAACTGTCTTTCCACAATGCAGAGTCCTGATTTCTATTGAGTCAAAAAGTGTTAATTAACTTTTCAGCAAAGCAAAGTCAAGTACATCCTGAATGGTTTTCACAAAATGAAACTTCAAGCCTTTCAGGTAAACGTCCTTGATTTCTTCCAGGTCCTTTTGATTATCTGCTGACAATAAAATCTCTTTTATTCCGGCACGCTTAGCGGCCAGTATTTTCTCTTTAATTCCACCTACCGGAAGCACTTTTCCCCGCAAGGTAATCTCCCCGGTCATGGCCACATTCTTGCGTACTTTTCGTTTCGTAAGGCTTGATGCCAGCGAGGTAACCATGGTCACTCCTGCCGAAGGGCCATCTTTCGGAATCGCTCCTTCAGGAACGTGGATATGGAAGTTATTTTCGTCAAATAATTTTTGATCAAGCCCCAACTCCTTCCGGTGCGATTTCAGGTATTCCAAAGCCAGCATCGCTGATTCCTTCATCACCTCTCCCAGGTTTCCGGTTAGTGTCAAGCCACCTTTGCCGGTGCTTAGGCTCGACTCAACAAATAAAATCTCGCCGCCATGTGCTGTCCAGGCCAATCCGGTCACTACCCCGGGGATTTCATTCCCTTGATAACTTTCGCGGGTGTATTCCACCACTCCCAAGTACTCCCGAATATCATCTTTCGTCAGCTTCTTGTTAAAAGGCTCTTCAAAAGCGATTTTCTTGGCAATGCGTCGCACCACTTTGGCCAGCTTTTTATCCAGCTCACGAACTCCCGATTCGCGTGTATAATTTTCAACAATGTATTCCAATACCTCTTTTGAAAAACTCACCTGGCTTTTCTTCACCCCATGATTTTCCAGTTGTTTCGGAATCAAGTGTCTTTTAGCAATCTCTATTTTTTCTTCTACAATGTAGCCATTCACATCAATCAGCTCCAGGCGGTCGCGCAGCGGGGCAGCAATTGTGCTCAACGTATTGGCCGTGGCAACAAACATGACATTCGACAAGTCGTAATCCAGTTCCACATAGTTGTCATGAAACTCGCTGTTTTGCTCCGGATCGAGCACTTCCAGCAAGGCCGATGCGGGATCTCCGTGAAAATCGCTGGAAACTTTATCCAGCTCATCCAGAATAAAAACCGGGTTTGATGTTTTTGCTTTCTTAATGTTCTGAAGAATGCGTCCGGGCATGGCACCAATATATGTTTTCCGGTGTCCACGGATTTCAGCTTCATCGTGCAATCCCCCCAAACTCATTCGGATGTATTGACGATTCAACGCACGCGCGATTGATTTCCCCAAAGACGTTTTTCCAACTCCTGGAGGACCGTACAAACACAAAATCGGCGCTTTCATATCCTTCTTCAGCTTCAGCACAGCCAAGTGCTCAAGTATTCGTTCCTTCACCTTCTCCAACCCGTAGTGATCTTCATTCAGCACTTCTTCGGCATGCTTCAGATCAAAATTATCTTCGGTATATTCATTCCAAGGCAAATCAAGCAGGGTCTGGCAGTATGAAAACTGAACCGAATATTCGCCTGCTGCCGGATTTAAACGATGAAGCTTGTTCACCTCCTTGTCAAAAAACTTCGCGACTTCTTCGCTCCATTTTTTGCTTTTGGCAACCTCTTTCATCTCGTTTACTTCCTGCTCAATCGGATTACCACCCAATTCATCCTGAATGGTTTTCATTTGCTGATTCAGCAGAAACTCACGCTGCTGCTGATCCAGGTCCGTTTTTACTTTGGATTGAATATCATGCTTCAACTCCAGCATCTGAACTTCTTTCACCAAGTAGGAAATGGCCTGAATTCCGCGTTCGCGAACGTCGGCAATCTCCAGTAGATTCTGTTTTTCGTCTACACTTAAGTCGGTGTTCGAACAAATAAAATTGATCAGAAATGTAGAGTTTTCAATATTTTTTACAGCAAAAGTAGCTTCCGGCGGAACATTACTTGAGTACTGTGCCACCTTGATGGACAAGTCTTTCAACGAGCTAACAACCGCATTGAATTCGACATTATTCTCTTTGGGAAGTATTTCATCCAACAAAGTAACCTGAGCCCGGAAGTATGGAAATTCTTCCAAATAGTTGGCCACTTCAAAACGACGTTTTCCTTGAATGATAACAGAAGTTGAGCCATCCGGCATTTCCAGAATTTTCAGAATCTGGGCAACCGTTCCAACCTGGTATAAATCCTTTTGATCAGGATCATCAATGCTTCCGTCAATCTGCGTAACAGTTCCCAATAATTTATCGCCCCGAAAAACATCTTGTATTAATTTCAATGATTTTTGCCTTCCGACCGTAATCGGAATCACCACACCGGGAAACAAAACCGTGTTCCGAAGCGGTAAAATTGGCAGTATTTCGGGAGCCTGAAAGTTCTTCAGTTCTTCTTCAGTTCCATCTGCGATGATCGGAATAATTTCTGCATCATCATCTCCCATTCCTGTAAAAAGCATATTTCCAAATGATTGTCCTCTATTTTTTCCCATTGTATCTCTTTCTGTATCGTTGTGTCAATCTGGCGCAATGCCACCCTCCATAAATATGGTCTGTTGTAAGTCAATAGCCATGCCAAGAAAACGCTGTTTTCTTAAAAACGACGAAAAGGAGCTGTTTGCTCAAAAACATGGCTTAGAATTTCCTCATCTACCCGTGTCAGTGTTTTATTGCGGCGCTCCATGACCCGTCCTGCTGTATTGAAAACAGTTTTTAGCGGATGTAGTTTAAACCCTCCCGGTCCACCATCAGCAAAAGAAGGGACAAACTGCCGGGGAAAACCTGAGCCATGAATATTGCAGCCTACGCCAACCACGGTTCCAGTATTGAACATGGCATTAATGCCGGCTTTGGAATGATCTCCCATAATCACCCCGCCAAACTGTAAATCTGTTTTCATAAACCGCTGAGAGCGATAGTTCCAAATTCTTACTTGTTCGTAGCTATTTTTCAAGTTGGAAACATTGGTTCCAGCCCCCAGATTACACCACTCACCCAAAACGGAATGGCCCAAAAATCCGTCATGCCCTTTATTGGAAAATCCCATTAAAATCGACTGACTAATTTCACCTCCTACTTTACAATTTGGTCCAATCGTAGTTGCGCCGTAAATTTTGCTTCCCATATTTACGGTAGCCTGACTTCCCAAAGCAAAAGGACCACGAATCAAACTCCCTTCCATCACTTCTGCATCACGCCCCAGAAAAACCGGGCCATCAGTGGCGTTGATCGTAGCAAATTCCATTTTCACGCCAGGCTCGGCAAAAATATTCTCCGGATGAATTAGCTGATTCGTCAAACTGAGCGTTTCCGACTCGCGGTTAGCTGTCAGCAAATCAAAATCCTGCTGCAACTGATTCGCATTAATCCGTATTAAATCCCATGAATATTGAACAAGCTCCAACGGTTCCGAATATTCAGTCCATTGAACATTGGCTTCATTGACCAGATAGGCGGCCAGCAAAGTCTCATCCAATCGGGCAGCCACCGGATACCCCTGGTAAGAAATTCCGCAACCGTTATTCAGCAGACGCACTTGCTCAACTAAACGATTGGTAGGACACACATTGCCCATAATAAGCCAATTATCCGAAGTCAAGTGCGTCGGATATTTGGGCTGTAAATATGCTTCGGTTTTCCACGAGTAGGTGCCTACCAGGCGATGCTCCCACTTTTCCCGAATGGTCAAAATTCCAGTTCGAAGTTCTGAAACAGGGCGTGTAAAGCAAAGCGGCAGAAGGTCTTGGCGTGCCTGCCCGTCATATAAAATGATATTCATCTTGAGGTTTTTGCAAAAATAAGGCAAAAAAAAAGCTTCGCAAAAAGCGAAGCTTGTATATCGAATAATTCTTCAATTATTTCTTTTTATTATCCATGTGTTTTTTATACCGGTTCATGAATTTGTCAACACGTCCTGCGGTATCAACCAGCTTCATTTTACCCGTGTAAAATGGATGGGAACTACTTGAGATCTCCACTTTTACCAATGGATACTCAACGCCGTCAACCACTTCTGTTTCTTTTGTGTTAACGGTTGATTTAGTCAAATAAACCTGGCCATTTGACATATCTTTAAACGCAACTATGCGATAATTTTCCGGATGTATTTCTTTTTTCATTGCTGATTCTTTTTTCAACATTATTTCAATCGGGTTGCAAAGATAAGTACTGTTTCTTATTTTCCAAAGAAATTTCTCTTTTTATTGCTCTTTTTCAGCTCCTATAATAGGAGCCCGTTCAAAAGGTTTATTCCTGTCGAACAAATAACGCATGGTATGGTGCGTTTTTACGTGCTTACCACCCACAGACTCATACAGGGAAACAATCTTTGGATTGAAGTCGCCCGCCCATGAAAGCTCGACTTCGGTGTACTGCGGCTTATTTTTCATCAGTTTATCCTGATGCCAGAAAATAGCCGACTCAATTCCTGAGCGCTGGTACTTGGGCGTAACCCCCATGATGAGAATCCGGGTACGTGTAATTACTTTTTTCTTCTTGTAATACAAGAACTTCAACATGTTGATGAAATTCAGCTTCCCGTTTAGTTTTTGCAGAATCTGATTAATGTCAGGCACCATCACAAACAAGGCGATGGGCTCATCGTCATGGTAAGCAAACCAAATCATTTCGGGGTCAAGTACCGCTTTCGAATCCTGAATAAAATCGCGTAAATCCTGCGGATCCAGCGGATTAAAATGCTCATGAAAACGCCAGGCTTCATCATAGATATAACAAAAATCCTGAATGAACTTCTCGGCATTGTTGTAGTCGAAATGCTTAAAATTGTAGCCCGGCTTTTGCGCTACCCAGCCAGCAATTTTCCAAAAGCGCTCTGGAAAAGGAACAGAATAATCCAGGTGATAGCTGAACTGCTTAAAGTAGAGCTTGAATCCGTAGTTCTCGAACAACTTCTGGTAGTAATTGGCATTGTATGGCATACCATAGCCTTGAGGCATAAATCCGTCAACCAGCAAGCCCCAGTTCATGTAGTTCTCACCAAAATTAACGGGGCCATCCATGGCTTCCATACCTCTCTCCTTCAGCCAGTCGCGAGCCGTATCAAACAACAAACCGGCGACTTCCTGGTCGTCAACACACTCAAAAAAACCACACCCCCCCGTAGGCTGTTCAAAGGCTTTGGCTTTATCGTAATTAATGAAAGCCGCGATTCGGCCAAGAGGTGTTCCGGCTTCATTGACAATCACCCATCGTTCGGCTTCTCCGTTTTTAAACGAAGGATTCTTTTCCGGGTTGAACGTATTTTCCACCATTCCCTGAATAGGGGCAGCCCAGTTCGGATCGTTTTTATAAATAAGGTGTGGCAGCTGGTGAAACTGCTTTTTAGTTGCTGAATTATTAACTGTGTATAATTGCATGTTTTGGTTCCTAGTTTTGGTGACAAGATACAATAAAAATAAATCTCAGGTACTAAATTTCATTAGTCCACAATGATTGAGGACCGCTTAAACTCTTTGTCCCGGTCAAACAAATAACGCAGTGTGAGATGCGTCTTCATTTTTTTCCCACCAACAGCCTCGAAAATAGAAATCATTTTGGGGTTGAAGTCCCCCACCCAACTCAGTTCCATTTCGTCATACCAGTCTTTTTTCAGTAATACCTGACGAAGCTGGTAAAAAATGGCCGATTCAATGCCTGATTTTTGAAACTCCGGCACAACCCCCATCACCAGCACGCGGCAACGGTTAATTACCTTTTTCCGTTTCAAATAGAGCATCCGAAGCAATTTTAACAAATTCATTTTTCCGCTCGGGAAATACTTAACCAACTGATTAACGTCGGGAATCATCATAAAAAAAGCAATTGGCTTACCATCGCGATACACAAACCAGATAAATTCTTCTTCAAGTATCAATTTCGACTGGCTGATCATGTCGCGCAAGTCCTGTCGGTCAATACGCTTGTAGTTATCATGCTTATTCCAGGCCTTATCGTAAATCTCGATGAAGTCAGTGATGTACTTTTCACACTTTTTAAACCGGAAGTGCTCAAACTTGTAGCCCGGCTTTTTAGACATCCAGGCAGCGATTTTCCAAAAACGCTCTGGCAGATCAGGGCTGGTAATGTTCAAATGATAGCTGAATTGCTGGTAATAGGTTTGAAAACCATAATTTTCCCACAACTGCTGGTAATAACGCGGATGATAGTTCATGCCATAACTTTGCTGCATAAACCCATCGACCAGCAAGCCCCAGTTGAAAAAGTTTTCTCCCAAATTAATCGGACCATCCATGGCCTCCATCCCTTCGCTTTCAAGCCATGCCTTGGCAGTATCAAACAAGGTATTTGCGACTTCCTGATCATCAATGCTCTCAAAAAAGCCAACGCCCCCGGTCAATTGGTCGAACTGACCAGCATAGCCAGAAGTATGAAAAGCAGCAATACGCCCAACCAACTCATCGTTTTTATACAAAACCCATCTACAGGCATTCCCTTTTTTTAGCGCGTTGTTCTTTTTAAGATTAAACACATCTTCCACCATCATGCGTAATGGTGGAACCCAATTTTTGTCGTCCTTGTAAATTATGTATGGAAGTTGATGAAAAGCATCAACCTGCCTTTTGTCCTCTACCTTTACTAACTGCATTTACCTTTATCTTGATTTTTTAAGAGCACCGAAAATAATACTTATCAAAAGAAAATAAAAACAGGGACCGAAGTCCCTGCCTGTTGATATTTTTTCTGTTTAATCGCGACTTGCCAATTTGGATAGCAACCTCAAAATTTCGATGTACAACCACACCAGGGTTACCATGAGTCCAAAAGCACCATACCACTCCATAATTTTGGGAGCCTGTGCGTCGGCACCTCGCTGAATAAAATCAAAATCCAGAATCAGGTTCAATGCAGCAATACCGACCACCACCAGGCTAAACCCGATGCTAAACATGCTGTTCCCGTGTAGAAAGCCAATGTTTGCGCCAAACAAGCCAGCAATAAAACTGATGAAATAAATTAAAGCAATACCGCCTGTTGCTCCAACAATGGCCATTCGGAACTTCCCGGTAGCGCGGATTTTACCTGAGCGAAATAAAAAGAGCATAATGAAAAACACACCGAAGGTCAATGCCACAGCGCGCATCACCATTCCCGGAAACTGCATTTCAAAAAAGGCAGACAGTCCGCCCAGAAAAAGTCCTTCAAAAACAGCATAAATGGGAGCTGTAATATTGGAATAACGGGGACTAAAAACGGTTATCAAAGCCACAATAAATCCACCAATACCTCCACCAATCAACCAGGGAGAAACAACCGAGAAGGCACCTTCTGCCGACCCGTATTCCAACGCTCCAAAAAACTTCCGCCAGGTAAACGTGGCAGCAAAGGCCAATATTAAGAACATCAAGCCCGTCTTATTTACGGTTCCCTCAACTGTCATCACATCCGTCTGAACGCCGGTTTGCACCTTGCTAAACACCGAGTTCGACAATGCAGGGTTCGATGATTTTGTCAAATTCATAATTCGTTATTTAAATTGTTTCCTCACTTACTATAAAAACTGTACCAAATTTTATGTATGCTGCCAATTTGTACAAATTGGAATACGACTAAAAAACTACAGCTCGGCAATATCTTCCAACAACAAGGCAGCCATTTTACGTGCCTGCTCCTCTTCAGCTTCCCGGGCTTGCTCCAGAAAAGAACGGCACGCATCACTCAGCTTATCGCTTCGGTTAATCAAAAGCGTCATGCTCCGGTAGAATACCTGTCCCAGTTCAGGATCCTTAATCAAAGGTTGAATCACCTCAAAGAAAGGCTCAAACATTTCATCAATAGCCTGCTTATCCACCATTGCCAAGCGTCCCATCAGCTGTAAGCCGGTATAGCGAACCAAGTGCTTTTTTCCACGACACCATTCCAACGCCTTAATGTAGGCGAACTTAGAATACACAAAAAGGTTGGCAACTGCCTGTTCGGCTATTTCCGTTGTCACAAAACCTTTGGTCCAAAAATCGAGCTGTTCCTCTGTCACTTTTTCCGGTTCGTCCAGGAGCGTTGCCAAAATCATACTCTCACGCCACTGTTTGTTCCAAAGTTTCAGTGCCAGCAAGTGGTTCTTCTCATAGTTTTTGGCTAGTTCGCGCAACGAAATTACAGAGGCACCCCAGTTTATTCGATACTGCAAGCCCATGCGCTTCATCTGGGCCACAGTTGCACCGTTCTTCAGGCCTCTGATTTTCGCCAAAATCTCCATAAATTGTTTATCCACTACCGGATCGTCAAGAAGTATGTCCATAGTTCAAAATTTCAAATTCGTTCGCACAAAAGTTGAATGAGCAAAAATAGCGAATAGATTAGCTGCCTGAAACTATTCAGCCACTTTATTACCGGGATGTTAAATCCGAATTCGGCTTAGAGGGGAAAAGGAAAAACCAGAAAATCAATCACGAAATAGCTGACAACAAAGACAAAGCTATAGCCAAGATACAGTCGAACAGGAACATATTGAGACATTCCGACATGAAGCTTCTTCCTGACTAAATAAACCAACACGATACGTTCAAACAAATTGGCAAACAGCGTAGCATAGGCCACGCCAATCACCCCCACATGCTGAACCAAAATAACACTCAACCCAACATTCACCACAATTTCACCCAACGACACCAATAAGAAGACACCTGTGATTTGTCGTCCAATCAAAATGGTTTGCGGAAAAATCAAACGCAAGGTAATCAACAGCAAATAAATGTTGAATATCTTTGCACTTAAAGCATATTGCGGGGTGAACACTACAGGAAAAAGCAAATTTGAGCATACCAGCACAACAAGTGTCAGTGGAAAAAGAAAATGCATCAAGCGTGCTGAGCTTGCTTTCAGTTTTGCCAACGCTTCAGCTAAAGACAACCGCCCAAAGTGCGGAATCATACCATGGCTCAAGGCATTGGCCATAATAATAACCAAGGGAAAATCGCGTGCGCCATACCGAAAAACAGCGAACATTTCCGGATTGTAAAAATGCGACACAATGGCACCGTCAATATACTGTCCGGAGCCACTCAGCAAGGAACTCCCAATTAACGGATAGGCCAACTTAAAGTGACGCTTTAAAAATGGCCATGACAGCGAAAAATCAGCATAGCGTTTCAATACGCCCAATAGAAAAACAAAACGAAGTCCGCTAACCAACACCAAGGCCTGAATAGCATACAAAATGGGCCATCCGGCCAAAGGCGGAAGAATAACCAACACAAACTGCACCCCATAAGAAACCAATCCATAAGCAATAATTGCATGGGGTTTATTCTTTTTCAGAAAAAGATATTCGATAAAATTTGAAGGCGAAGCCAAAAAGAGATAAACCAGTAACCAGTTGAAAAACGGTATTTCAGCATTTCCGTTAAGCACAACCTGAAATTGCTGCTTGAAGATCAGCAAAAACAAAACGGCCAGGGCACTGAATCCCAGTAAAAGCAAAAAGCTATTGAAGTAAAGCACAGCCCCACTTTCTTTGGCGCCCGTTTCCTGCTCCTGATCGTCCAATGCCAGAAAAGCTTGCAACACCCCCCGAAGCCAAAAGAAGGAAAGCGCACCAGCAATAAATAAAAAGGATTCGTACTGCCCAATTTCCTGCCTGGGATAAAAACGAACCAAAACCACCCCGATCAGCAGCAAAACAGCAAACCGCAGCATTTGAATAAACTGCAAACTGGAAATTGTTGTAATGTATTTTCGTGAAAAAATCATGAATTCATCGCTTTAAGCCGCAACAAGTCAACGGCATTCCTCTGCGCGCTTTGTAAACATACGTATTAATAGTTAAGGACAAAGTCAACAAACGGCTACCGCTTGCACTCCTCCCCGACCATGCTGACTTCACCCCAAAGTCCCTTTCCAACCAGATCGTATGCCAACTCAGAACCAGGCTGGCCAACAACCCACAAAACTATCATTTTCAAAAATTCAGTTTAATTGCTGAAACGGGGCTTTAATATACACATAAAACAAAACCAGCAAAGTAACGAAGCTGACCTCCTTCCTGATCACTGCAATGCTTGATTCTGAAAAAAAATCCAGCTCAAAACTCAGCGAAACAAACTTAAAATTAAAGACAAAACGATGCGAAACACCTCATTAACAGAAAGTAAACTTATAATTTAGAACGATTACAAATTACGTCACAATTCACTAAATATCAGAATAAAAGAAAGCAAACGCCAAGTCAAAATCGAACTCAAAAGTCCCAACACATCTACAAACCAACACATATCAATAGCTTGATTTGTAAATATCGATATATTTGCATGTAAGAAAAGAACATTAGTTCAACGAATTTGACTCACATTAAACCTTACGCTCATGAAAGTCATGTATAAAAACATACTTTTTATCATCCTGGCAGTCATCACTGCTCTTGTTCTGGTTAATGTACTTCACAAACAACCATCGTACAACCTCAAACTGGAAACGTTAAAGCAGGAATATGCCATCAAGCCAACGCCTTCTGTTGACCACAGCAAACTTCCGGCCTTGCAGAAAAAGTTCAACACACCACAGGAAGTAACCGAGGCCTGTATTTCATGCCATACGGAAACCCACAAAGAAATTATGAACTCCTCACACTGGAACTGGGAGCGCCTTTCCTATGTTGAAGGGCGGGGAATTTCGGCATCCGGGAAAAACACCGTCCTCAATAATTTCTGCATCGGCTCCAACTCCAACCAACAAGCCTGTGCTGCCTGCCACATTGGCTTTGGCATGAATGACAATCATTTCGACTACAACAATGCCCTGAATGTGGACTGTATGGTTTGCCACGACAACAGCGAAGAATATAAAAAAGGTTCCTCCATGGCAGGTTATCCCGACCGAACGGTTAACCTCGAAAAAGTAGCACAGTCCGTAGGTATTCCGGAACGAAACAATTGTGGCTCCTGTCACTTCTTCAGTGGTGGTGGCAACAATGTGAAACACGGCGATCTCGAAGTGGCTCAACTGTCAACCACTCGCGAAGTGGACGTTCACATGGCAGTAAACGGCATGAACATGAGCTGCGTGGACTGCCACACTGCCGAAAACCACCAAATCAAAGGAAAACTCTATTCTGTATCAACAAGCAATACCGACCGGGCCACCTGCGAGCAATGCCACACCAGCACCCCGCACTTCAGCCACGTGCTCAACCGGCATGGATCCAAAGTGTCGTGCCAGACCTGCCATATTCCGGAGTACGCCAAAGTTAATGCGACCAAAATGGCCTGGAAATGGTCGGAAGCCGGCAAACTTAAAGATGGTCAGCCCTACTCCGAAGAAGACTCCATTGGCAATCACCGGTACCTCTCTATTAAAGGATCATTTAAATGGGAGAAAAATGTCAAGCCCGACTACGTCTGGTTCAACGGAACAGCTGACCAATACCACTTGGGCGACAGTATCACAACACTGCCGCTACAAATCAACACCCTGAATGGCTCCTACAACGACAAAAACGCAAAAATTATCCCGGTAAAAATTCATGTGGGTGACCAAATCTTCGATAAAAAATACAAACGACTAATTCAACCCAAACTCTACGCAGCCAACCAAGGCGACAGTGCTTTTTGGAAAGATTTTGACTGGGAAAAAGCTGCCGCTGCCGGAATGCACGACGTAGGCTTACCTTTTAGTGGCGACTATGGCTTTGTGGAAACCGAAATGTACTGGCCGGTCAACCACATGGTAGCTCCCAAAGAACAGGCACTGAGCTGCGTGGAATGCCACTCCCACAACGGAAGGCTGGCCGAACTTACAGGCTTTTACATGCCCGGACGTGACCGAAACAAAACACTTGACACGGCAGGAACATGGCTGATCGTGCTGGCTCTGATCGCAGTCATTGGTCATGGATTGATGCGAATACTGACGAACATCATAAAGAACAACTACGAAAAACAGGTCATTGATTATGACAAACCCGACATAACCGATTAAGCCAACACAGTTATACGTTCATTTTACAATTAACTTATCAAGCTATGCGAAAAGTATATATTTATAAAGGGTTTGAACGCTTCTGGCACTGGACACAAGCCTCGCTGATCATGTTTCTGGCCCTAACCGGTTTTGAAGTGCACGGAACATTTGAAATCTTTGGATTTGAAAAAGCAGTCCAATTCCACCGGGCAGCCTCGTGGATGCTCATCGGCCTGATTGTGTTTGCCATCTTCTGGCACATCACCACTGGCGAATGGAAGCAATACATTCCAACCACCCAAAAGCTCAAAGAACAAATTCTCTATTACCTGTCCGGAATTTTTAAAGGCGAAAAACACCCAACAACCAAAACGGAACTCAGCAAGCTAAACCCTTTGCAGCGCATCGTTTACCTCAGCTTCAAAGTTATTTTGATTCCAATGACAATTATTTCCGGCATCTTCTACATGCTTTACAAAACCATCGACCAGAATAACCTGGTGGTTGTTGAAGAGTTCCCGTTGGAAAGTATTGCGTTTTGGCATACTCTGGGAGCAATTCTGCTAATGGTTTTTCTGATTGTTCATGTTTACATGACAACAACCGGCGAAACCCCTACCTCTAACATCAAAGCCATGCTAACCGGCTACGAAGATTTGGAAGATTCCGAAACACCGAATGAATCACCTAAAACAATTTAATACAATGAAAGCCAAACCATACATGAATCCTTATCTAGCCGGCTTCCTTCTGGGACTGGTTCTGCTAACTACCATTTACATTACCGGTCGTGGACTGGGAGCCAGCGGCGGTGTAAAAAGTGTTGTTCTCACACTCATCTCAGATGTTGCCCCATCTCACACGTCCAATACGCCCTACCTGGCCAACTACGCTGAAACTCATCCTGGAGGACCATTGAAAGACTGGCTGTTCTTTGAAATCGTCGGCGTACTTATCGGGGCCTTCCTTTCGGGAGTCATCAGCAACCGCATGGGTTTAAAACTTGAGCGTGGACCAAGAATCACGAACCGCACCCGAATTATTGCGGCAATCATTGGTGGCTTTTTGTTTGGGCTGGGCTCTCAATTGGGACGAGGATGCACCAGCGGGGCGGCCTTGAGTGGCATGGGCGTCATGTCACTGGGAGGCATCATCACCATGCTGGCCATTTTCGGAACCGGTTACTTTTTCGCCTATTTTTTCCGCAAACTCTGGCTCTAGCCTTTAATTCAATCATTCAGAAAATCAATTATTCATAGATTATGGGACCACTAGTACCTTATCTTATCAGCAACGAATTTAACTTGATGATCGCCTTACTTGCAGGCATCGGCTTTGGTTTTGTTTTGGAACAAGCGGGTTTTTCATCCACCAAGAAACTGGCAGGACTTTTCTACGGTTATGATTTCACCGTTTTGAAAGTCTTTTTCACGGCTGGAGTTACAGCCATGATCGGCGTAATTCTTTTCGCGCACTGGGGCATACTCGACCTGAGCCTAATCTACATCAACCCGACCTTCCTATGGTCTGCCTTATTTGGGGGTGCCATCATGGGCCTTGGATTTATAATTGGCGGCTTTTGCCCCGGAACCAGCATTTGCGCGGCCGCCATTGGCAAACTGGACGGTGTAGCCTTTGTATTTGGCTCGGCCCTCGGCATTGTGGCTTTTGCCGAAAGCTTCCCTTTGCTTGAAAACATTTACCTGGCCGAAAACTGGGGACCTTTGCTCATCAACGAAGAACTAGGCTTGTCAAAACCGCTTTTTGCCTTGCTGCTTACCGCCGTGGCGCTTGCCGCCTTCTACCTGACACACCTGATTGAAAACAAAGTTACCCGGCGCCCAACCGAAGTTACCCCCAAAAAACGAATCAACTATGCGCTTGCCGGGGTTCTCGGATTTTTCCTGATTGGCATTGTCGGGTTCACTCCCTCCAAGGAAGAGATTGTTGAACAGCGAGTAAGCTCACCCAAACGTCATGCTTCTTATGCGTTTAATGAAGTAACTTCAGATCAGCTGGCTTTTGAAATTGCGAATAATTTTCACCAGATCAATATTATCGACGTCCGTTCACCGGAAGAATTCGAAGCCTATCACCTTCCACTGGCCATTAATATTCCGGCAGAGGAAATTATGGATCGAAAATGGCAAAAGATTTTTCAGCAGCGCATTAAATCCAATTATTTCTATGCCGACACCGACAGCCTCGCCAAAAAGGCGTATTTATTATCGAACTACGCCGGACGGTCAAGCAATTTTCTATTGAAGGATTCGCCAGAGAATTTCAGAAAGCTTTACACCAACCTGACGCCTCCGCAGGCTAATGCCTCCAAAGAAATCACAAATACTTATCAATACAGGAAAAAACTAGCGCAGGACATGGACAAGCTGGTCAAAGCCATGAGCAACCTCAACAAACCGGTAGAGATAAAAACAGTGGCTGCCAAAGGCGGATGCTAAAGGCAAGAACCTATCTTTATACGCTTACAGGAAACCGAAGACCTCGGTTTAGTACAAACAAAAAAGGTGAATCAATTGATTCACCTTTTTGTTTAGCTGTTTCTTCAACTTCAGGCAGAACAAAAGAATCGAAAAAGGGGTGACATGCCTGGTAATCGCAGCTTATTTTCCATCCGTTTTCGTTCGCACCTAGTAATTTTTCACATTTTCGAACTGAATCCAAAAAGTCGAATAAAAATGCAGAAAACATTCGCCTGAAAACAGAAAAACAAATAAGCAATTGTTTACCAAGACCTTCGATCAAACCTTCTTCTTCCCCATCCCTGACACATCATTGCTGATTACTTCAGGAAGGAAAAAAAAGAGCATTTTTTTTGCTCAAAAAAATCTCTTTTTTGTTTCAGGAGAAATAAAAATGCTATATTTGCACCCGCTAACGAATAGCAACGATGTCTAAAGCATCAAAACATGGTGGTTGTAGCTCAGTTGGTTAGAGCACTGGATTGTGGTTCCAGGGGTCGTGGGTTCAAATCCCATCATCCACCCATCTAAAACCCAAATAATTGCATGTCAATTGTTTGGGTTTTTTCTTTTCTACCCGCCACATCAATCAACACAATCAGTCAACCTGAAACTCCACCAACACCAAACAAAAGCTATTTTGCGAACCAGAAACCCTCCTGACTCCACCTCAAAAACTCTCCATTTTAACCAAACTGATTTTACAACCAAAAACACTTCCACCATCATGAAGTCCCAAAAAAAGACTTTATTATAAGCTAAAAATTAATTACGAATAATACAGGGAAGAATTTAGAGGCTCGATTCCACCAAAGCCATTTATGAATTACCATGAAGCTGAAAAAGCACTAAAAAAACAAAAGCCTCACAAGTTATTTACTTGCAAGGCTTTCTGTCTTACTTGGTGACTCAGCTGGGGTTCGAACCCAGGACCCCATCCTTAAAAGGGATGTGCTCTACCAGCTGAGCTACTGAGTCATCATGTGTAGTGCCTTTTTGTTTTAAAGGCGTTGCAAAAGTATGCTTTTGAACCTAAAATGCAAAACATTTTCTCATTATTTTTTCAAAAAAAAGCACCCTCCAAAAACAAACCAAAGGATATGAGAAACTTAGACAACAATAAAAATTTCAAAAAAAATGCTCCCTCTCCGAATAAGTATTTCACTCCATAGGAGATTTAGTAAATAAACTTACATTTGTTTGAAAAAATCCCTGTTAATGACTTTTGAAGGTTACTTTGTTATTGCTGTTATTGTCTTAATGATAATAGCACTCATCAACGACTGGATGCGCCCCGGTTTGTTGGTTTTTTCTGCACTGGTAGTACTAATGGCAGCAGGGGTTGTTTCCTCCACTGAAAGTCTGGCCGGCTTTTCAAACAAAGGGATGCTTACGGTAGCCGTTTTGTTTTTGGTCAGCGAGGGGGTTCGCCAAACCGGAGCGCTAAACATTGTTGCACGGGCCTTTCTTCCCAAACGCCGCGGTAAAATGCCAGTCACCCTCGCTAAAATTCTGGTTCCGGTATCATTTATTTCAGCTTTTTTAAACAATACACCTGTTGTCATCATTTTCGCACCAATGATCAAAAACTGGGCTGAAAAGATGAATCTCTCACCTCAGAAATTCTTGATTCCACTTTCTTATGCAACCATCCTCGGAGGCATGTGTACTTTGATTGGAACATCGACTAACCTAGTCGTGCATGGTTTAATGCTGGAGAATGGATTTGATGGTCTATTTATGTTTGAGCTGGGAAAAGTTGGAATCTGGATTGCCTTAGCTGGTTTTTTCTACCTTTCCTTTGTGGGACACCGTTTGCTTCCCGGGAAAAAGGACAACAACAAACGCGACAGCCTGGACTACAAAGAATATTTTCTGGATGCTACGCTTCCGTCCAACAGTTCGCTGGTGGGTGAAGAAATCACCAACGGGCGCAGCCACCAACTGAAAAACATTATTATCCACTCCATTCAACGCGGCAAAGAAACGCTGGACACCCGCAAAGGAAAGTTCGTGCTGCAACAAGACGACAAGCTTGTAATTGCGGTAAAATCGGAAGTCTTAGAAAACCTGATTCCTCAGCGAAAACTGGAATTCAAGGCACTAAAAGGATTTGGGAAATTTTACAAGAGTACCGACATCAAACAGATTGAAGCAGTTATTGCTCCCCGCTTCCCTGGTATTAATCAAACCGTGGATGAATTTGACTTTTTAAACCACTACCAGGCCGAAGTGCTGGCCGTATACCGCAATGGCGAAACAATTTCAACCAATGTTGGCTCCTTCCGCATGAAAGCCGGCGACAGCCTGGTGCTGTTAACCAACGAAAATTTCATTAAAAACTGGGGAGAATCTACCGGATTCTACCTGACCTCGTTTATTGGCGAAATCCCTCCTCCCCGATACAAAGGGCAACGCTTGCTGGCCATCTTGCTTGTTTTGTTCATGATTGTTGGGGCAACAGTAGGCCGCTACCTCCCTGAAGTTGGAGGCAATCGGCTGGACATGTTTTACTTTGCAGCGATTGTAGCCGTTCTGATGGCCTGGATCAATGTGCTGCCCAACCGAAAATACACCAAAGCCATTTCGTGGGACGTACTGATAACCATTGCCTGCGCGTTTGGTGTAAGCAAGGCCCTTCAGAACTCCGGAGCAGCCGATGCCATTGCCAATACTGCCATCAACTTTTCCAAATCGTTTGGCCCTTTAGGGGTTTTAATCACCATTTACCTGATCACCACTGTTTTCACCGAAATAATTACAAACAACGCAGCGGCCGCACTTGTATTTCCGATTGCCTTTTCAGCGGCCAATCAACTTGGGGTCGATCCCAAACCCTTTTTCATTGCCATCTGTATTGCTGCTTCAGCAAGCTTTTCGTCACCAATTGGCTACCAAACCAATTTACTGGTTCAGGGCTTAGGAAACTATAAGTTTGGGGACTACACCAAAGTTGGACTCCCCTTAAACATTGTCGCTTTCATTATGTCAATTATTCTTATTCCCATCATCTGGCCGTTCTAAATAAGAGGAATAAGAGTTAATACCTACTAGAATTAACGCAGAATAACCTATTTTTGTCCCCCTAATTAGTTTTCACAAATTTGCTTGATGCAAATTGCGCTTTAAAAATCCTAATCATGAATAAATATACTCTGACCCACTTGCGTGAATTAGAGGCTGAGGCCATTCACATCATTCGTGAAGTGGCAGCCGAATTTGAAAATCCCGTCATGCTGTATTCCATCGGGAAAGACTCATCCGTAATGGTTCGCTTGGCCGAAAAAGCTTTCTACCCCGGAAAAGTTCCTTTTCCGCTCATGCACATTGACTCCAAATGGAAGTTTAAGGAAATGGTCGAATTCCGCGACAATTACGCCAAGGAAAATGGCTGGGACCTGATTGTTCATTACAACAAGGAAGGATTTGAAAGCGGCGTAGGCCCATTTACACACGGAAGTAAAGTGCACACCGATGTGATGAAGACACAGGCGCTACTGGAAGGCCTTTCAAAATATAAGTTTGACGCCGCCTTTGGAGGTGCTCGTCGCGACGAAGAAAAATCGCGTGCCAAAGAGCGAATCTTCTCTTTCCGTGATAAATTTCACCAATGGGATCCCAAAAACCAACGTCCGGAGCTATGGGACATTTACAACGCCAAAGTACATAAAGGAGAGTCGATTCGCGTGTTCCCGATTTCGAACTGGACTGAACTCGACATCTGGCAGTACATCCGCCTGGAAAATATCCCCATCGTTCCTTTGTATTATGCCAAAGAACGCCCCATTGTTGAAGTGGACGGCAACCTGATTATGGTTGACGATGAGCGCATGCCTAAAGAACTGGTAGAAAAAGCAGAAATGCGAAAAGTTCGTTTCCGGACACTTGGCTGTTACCCACTCACCGGAGCAATTGATTCAGAAGCCGATAATATTGAGAAAATTGTTGAAGAAATGATGACGGTGACTGTTTCCGAGCGAACTACCCGTGTGATCGACTTTGACCAGGAAGGTAGTATGGAGCAGAAAAAGCGCGAAGGTTACTTCTAGACTTCAACAGAGTGCAACAACCAACAACGCTGAAAATTGATTTAAAACTTTGAACATGACACAACCCATAGATATAAAGGCTTTTCTTGATCAGGACGAAAAGAAGGACCTATTACGCTTATTGACCGCAGGTTCGGTTGATGACGGAAAATCGACCTTGATTGGCCGGTTACTTTTTGACAGTAAACGACTTTATGAAGACCAGCTTGCCGCACTGCAGCGCGACAGCAAGCGCGTGGGACATGCCGGCGAAGACATTGACTACGCCTTATTGCTTGACGGATTGAAAGCCGAACGCGAACAAGGAATTACCATCGATGTAGCCTACCGTTACTTTTCAACCAACAAACGGAAATTCATTATTGCCGACACCCCTGGACACGAGCAATACACGCGCAACATGGTAACAGGTGCATCAACGGCCAATTTGGCCATTATTCTGATTGATGCCACCAAAGGCGTGATTACTCAAACCCGGCGTCATACCTTCCTGGTTTCGCTACTGGGCATTAAACACGTGGTGCTGGCAGTGAACAAGATGGACTTGGTTGATTTTGACCAGCAAGTATTTAATGACATTTGTGAAGAATATAAAAACTTTGTGGCCCAGCTCGACATTCCGGATGTCACCTACATTCCACTCTCCGCGCTAAAAGGAGATAATGTGGTTGATCACTCCGAGCGTATGCCTTGGTACAAAGGCATGGCCATGCTCGAGTTCCTGGAATCGGTTCATATCAGCTCCGACCGCAACTTCGATGACCTACGCTACCCCGTACAATATGTGCTGCGTCCAGACCGTGATTTCCGGGGATTTTCAACCCGAATTGCATCCGGAATCGTCCGCAAAGGAGAAGAAATTATGGTACTTCCCTCCCGGAAGAAATCAACCATCAAAAGCATCACGACTTACGATGGCGAGCTGGATGAAGCATTCCCGCCTCAAGCCGTTACCATCACCTTAAATGATGAAGTCGATGTTTCACGAGGCGATATGATCGTTTATCCGGACAATCTGCCCCGCATTGAGCGTCATTTTGAAGCCACGGTAGTGTGGATGGATGAAAAGCCCATGGATCCGTCAATTCAGTTTTTTATCAAACACGCCAACAACAGCACCAAAGTCCGTATTGATAAAATCAAATACAAAACCGATGTCAACACGCTTCAAAAATCAGAAGTTGATTTTCTGGAGTTGAATGAGATTGGACGTGCCGTGCTGACCACCAATAAACCGCTGTTTTTTGATCCTTACAAGAAAAACAAAAACACCGGTTCATTTGTATTGATTCATCCTGTAACCAATAACACGGTTGCGGTTGGAATGATTATCGACAAACTGAGCCCAGATGACCTGCCCTCAAAAATCAGCGACCAACACCGGGAATTGATTCGCAAAGGACAAGGCCTGGTTTCTGATAGCGAATATCAAACCCGCTACAATCAAAAAGGAGCAACCCTTTGGGTAACCGGATTGCATGGCTCTGGAAAGAATGAGTTTGCATTCAGCCTCGAAAAGCAATTGTTCGACATGGGAGCTACCGTTGTTCTGCTCGATGGAAGTTCGGTGCGTTCAGGCCTTTCAAAAGAGCTGGACTACTCACCTACCGATCGTGCCGAGCACCTGCGTCGTGTAGCCGAAGTTTGCCGCTTACTCAACGACCAAGGCATCATTACCATCTGTTCCTTTATTTCGCCCGATCAGGCCATCCGGAAACAAGTAACCGATATTATCGGAGAAGACCGTTTCCACTTGTTCCTGATGGATGCTTCGATGGAATTCTGCAAAAAGAATAAACCTGAATTTTATGCCGATGAGACCATCAAATATGTTCCAGGAGTAGACCTTCCGTTTGAAACACCGGAGGACGCTGCCTTGAAACTTGATCCGACAAACAACGGTAAAAACCCGGATTTGGTCATTGAATACATTCGTGAAAATTCAATTTTCCCGCTCCATTAATACAATTTGTACAAGATAAAAAAAGGGAATCTCAATATGAGGCTCCCTTTTTTTATCCGTGCCACCCTAGAAGAAATCAAACACAATACAAAAGATAGGTATTCGTTAAATAGAATGAAAGGCTTAAACATTTTGTAAAAGCCCCTGTTTCATAAGCATGACAGCAACTGGAGCGTAGGTTTAAAACATGATTCAGCAACTGGATCAAAAAGGATTGCAGAAGCGCTTTCAGCTCCTGTTAGGATTTTTCCGACAAACAACTCTTTTTTTTGGTCAGTGTATATACCACATTGATAACCAAAACTACTGTTTCAATAACTCCTGGCTATAACCAATTGACAATTAAGAATAAATGTATGAAATTAGCTTACCAATAGAATTCAACATGACGCCTGCAGAGAGGTTCTATAAATATTTCAACCGAGCGTATGGTTATTCGGAAGGCGATGTGCCATCTGATAAAAAAAATGCGTTCATCGAAGAATTCATCAACCAAATTCCTGAAATAATGGATGAACTCGAAACCCATCTGCTTAAGCATGAAATCCATGAATTCTATATTAAAGTTAAAAACCTGAAATACCTCAGCGAATACAGTGAAGAGTTTAACCGTTACTGGCTTTTGCTAAGATCGGTTTCGGGCGGTTTGAACCGGGTACTTGAAAACCCAAGCAAAGAACACATTGCCAACGTTTATATCTATTACTTTAGCCGCTATGGGGGTCGCCGAAAACTGCGCGATGAAAATTGGTTTGAAGGGCATCGGTGGGAGTTCCTGGATAAGCTCTCCAAAATTTCAACGGATGATGAACTGAATGATTTTATCTTGGAGAAAATTGATGACCTCAGCTCCTATTTTCAGCTGTATAAAAAAGAATTAAGTTTCTTTATACAGGAATTGAAAAAACTTGTAAGCTAGTCTTTGCTTCACTACTTGCCACTTTCGATTGGGAAAAAACACCACTCCAAAACCAACTTCACACCTTCACAAATCCGAGCCTCCCTTCCCTGTTTTTTTATGTAAGATTCATTATCTTGTCCTTCAAAATAATCAAACATGAAAAGACAATACAACTGGGCCATTTTAGGCTGTGGAAAAATTGCACAAAAATTTGCTGAAGACTTAAAACTGCTTCCCAATGCCAAGCTTTATGCCGCGGCTTCGCGAAGTTTGAATCGCGCTCAGGAGTTTGCCAACCAATTGGGATTTGAGAAAGCCTATGGAAGCTACAACGAACTGGTTGAAGATCCGCAGGTAGACATCGTTTATATTGCCACTCCACACTCCCATCATCACGAGCATGCGCTTTTGTGTCTGACTCACCAAAAAGCTGTATTGTGCGAAAAAGCCTTTGCCATGAACGCACGCGAAGCTCGGGAAATGATCGACTGCGCCAAGCAAAACAATACCTTTTTGATGGAAGCTTTCTGGACCCGCTTTCAACCCGGTTTCCTGAAAGCCATGGAAATTCTTCAATCCGGAAAGCTGGGCCAATTAAAGATGGTACGCTCTGACTTTGCCTTCAATGCAGAAAAAAATGCAGACCTGCGCTTGTACAATATTGACCTGGGCGGAGGATCACTACTTGATATTGGCATCTATCCGGTTTTTGCAGCTCTTATGACCTTAGGGAAACCGGAAACCATCCAAACGCTCCCCCAATTTAGCTTTACCAATAGCGAAGAATCCATTCTAATGAGTTTCAAATACGCCAATGGAGCCATGGCTTCGCTGGTTTCGAGCTTTGCCTCGCATTCCTCCATCCAATCCGAATTTTGGTGCGAAAAAGGCTACCTGCGCCTAAACCGACGCTGGTTTGCCAATGCCCAAATTTGTATTTGGCAACAAGGCATGGAGCATGAAGAACCTGTGGAAGTACCTCCAATCGAAGGAAAAGGCTATCAGTTTGAAGCGGCACATGTGATGAAATGCCTGGATGAAGGAAGAATTGAAAGTGACATGATGACCTTCGCCATTACGCTTGACTTAATGGACACGCTGGATCGGGTGCGAGCTGATGCCGGTATTGTTTATCCCCAACATGATTTCCCGGCAAACCAGTAGGCCTAACAGCTTGTTATAAAAAAACAAAACAGTGCTACCTGCTGCTGGCCTTGAACTGATCCACAGTCAGCAGCAGGTAGCACATTTGATGAAGATTTACCAGGCCTGTTTGCAGACATATTAACATTATTTAAAGAAAAAATTAAGCCATTCACCGATAATTCTTCCAAACATTAAGTAAAAAAGTATAATTTTGGTTGTATCAAGAAATAAGCTATGAAATTAATCATCCTCACATCTTCTATTTTTTACTTATTAGGACTGAAATTGACGCATCAGGTCGAAATTGAACAGCCATTCACCACCGATACCGTAATCAGTGCACCAGCAGAAGCACCTCAGCTTCCCAAGCTGGAAAAACCGGAAGAAAAGCCACAGATCAATGAGGATAAAGCTGATACCTTAAAAAGCACTGGTTCAAATGAAAAAACAGCTCCCTGGTTTCCTTTCCTTGAAGATTTAGAAACTCCTGAGCTTTAATACGTCTTCTGTTCCTAACAAATTTGTTTCCCAAAATCAACTGTTGAAAGTTGGTTGTTTCATGTTCAAGCTTGGCCTTGCTGAATCACTACCATTCAATCTTTGGCTATTGCCCCATTACTATCCACTCTCGGCTATTGCTCAACACAACAATTTTTCGAAAAAAAAGCCGGTCAAATAATGCTATTTGCCGGCTTCATGAGATTCGAAATATTTTAATTATTCCCCAGAATTAAGGGAAGACCTTCTTTCGTACTTCCAATGACAACAACCTTGGAATTGGGTGATTTCGAAAGTTCCAACGTCGCTTCAATCCCGCGTTGTTTCAGAATATTCATTGTTAATGAAGCATCAATAATACGGTTATAGCGTGCAATTGCCTCGGCTTCAATCCGCTTTTTCTCCGCTTCCTGTTCTGCTGTTTGCAGCGTATACTGGTAAGTTAAGAATGCCTGTTCTTCTTCAAGCTTCTTCTCAATCGCCTGCTTAATTTTATCGGGCAGGTTAATTGAGCGAATCAAAAGCGCTTTCATGTCGATGTTATTCTTATTAAGCACCTTCTCTGTTTCCTCAATAATGGACGATTCCACCTCGCTTCTTTTGGTCGAATAAATTTCCTCGGCCGTGTAACGCCCCGCCACCTGACGAACCGACGAACGAACTTCCGGAGTTATTAACTGGTCGATGTAGCGCTTTCCAAAAATCTCGTGCAAATACCCAATTTTATCATAAGTTGGGTTGAAACGCACAGAAACATCAACATTAACCGATAATCCGTTTTTATCCAAAACATCCATGGTCTCTTCCCGTTGTTGCTCTTTTACATCATATACAAATAAAGTATTCCAGGGAGCCACAATATGAAAACCAGGAATATAAATATTATCCTTGTCCAAGCCTGAAGTAAAAGGCCGGAAAATAACTCCTCGTTCACCGGGCTGGATGGTCACAAACATGCTACTTCCAAAAAACAGCAAAACAAAAACGACAATTGCTGCAATAATGAGATACGACTTTTTAAAATTAAAATCCATTGGTATGAAATTTTTAAAATGATAAAAAGTAAATGTAAGAGAATTTTAAGGATTTCCTTAACAAAACAGTCAAATGTTAACAAAATCCACTTAACGAGCTTGATTCAGAACGACAAGGGTATGGTATAATCAGTTTTTTTTAATTAGATTTGAAATTCATCAAAACCCCTATTATATGATTGGTTCTTCAGAACTTATTATAAATAACGACAAGAGTATCTTCCACCTGCACCTTAAGCCAGAACATATAGCCGACCATGTTTTGCTGGTTGGCGATCCCGGCCGCGTTGAGTTAATCGCATCACACTTTTCCAACATTGAATTTACCATCCGGAACCGGGAATTTGTTTCAACCACAGGAACCTATAAAAACACCCGCATTACCGTAATTTCAACAGGCATTGGAACAGACAACATTGACATTGTGATCAATGAGCTGGATGCTCTGGTCAATATTGACTTGGAAACCCGGGAAATAAAAGAGGAAAAGCGTTCGCTCAACATTATCCGAATCGGAACTTCGGGGGCGCTGCAAAAGCACTTGCCGGTTAACTCCTACGTGATATCCCGCAAAGCCATTGGCTTTGATGGTTTGCTTAACTTTTATGCTGACCGGGAACAGATTTCAGACATGGATTTTGAACGAAACTTCATCAATCATACCGACTGGAACTCGCTTTTGAGCAAACCTTATGTTGTCAATTCATCACCCCTTTTACTCGATCGTTTCAAAAATCAGCACTTTGTTGAAGGAGTAACCATCTCCGCGCCCGGATTTTATGGCCCGCAAGGACGCATTCTACGGTTGAATACGGCTGACCCAAAGCTGAATGAAAAAGTTGAATGTTTCTTTTACAACGACTTGCAAATAACAAATTACGAAATGGAGTGTTCGGCAATCTACGGGCTTTCGGCCCTGCTCGGGCATCAGGCACTTACCATTTGCCTGATCATTGCCAACCGAACAACCAAAGAAGCAAACGAAAACTACCACCCCGAAATGAAAAAGCTGATTAAAATAGTCTTGGATACGTTATCAACTTAAATTGTTTTGTAGTTATGAAAAATGACCGTTTACAAGCTTTAATTGCCTTACTGGATGATCCGGATGAGACGGTCTTTGAAGCGGTAGAGCAACAATTACTCTGCGAGGATGCACGAATTGTTGACCAGTTGGAACAAATATGGGAAACCAGTCTGGATGAACTCATTCAAAATCGAATAGAGAACCTGATTCAACAAATCCAATTTGCAGAAACCAGAACCAAAATCCTCAACTGGGCCAATCAAAAACAAATTGACCTGTTTGAGGGCTTCTTCCTGATCAGTCAATACCAATATCCTGATCTGAAGTTAAAGCAAGTCAGGTCAAAACTTCAGAAAATATCAAATGACGTTTGGCTTGAAATCAGCAACAAGCTCACTTCGCTGGAGAAAATTACTGTGCTCAATCATATTTTCTATGATACCAACCAATTTTCGGTTAACCTGAACAACCTCAGTTCGCCACAAAACTGCTACTTAAATCAAATACTCGAAACCAAAAAAGGCAATGCCATTTCAATTGCCATTTTATATGCCTTGATTGCCCGAGAACTCAAGTTCCCCGTCCAGTTCATCAATTTTCCCAAAACGCCTTTACTGGCTTATATCGATCCGGAATTGGCCAAAGAAGTTCATGGTAAAGATTACAAGTCATCCATTCTATTCTACATCAACCCATCCAATAAGGGTGCCATTATTGGACGGAAAGAAATTGACTTTTTCCTCAACAAAAATGACCAGTACGATATCAATGACTTCAATACCCCTTGCGAAGACAAGTTGATCATAAAGAAGCTGCTGGAAAGTCTGATTGAAAGCTACGACTCCTTGGGCTATCAAGACAAAGTGGATGATCTGGGACGAATCGCTGATTTCCTGTAAAACCAAAAGATTCGCTTTCTCAAGGTATAAAACGATGAAAAAGCGAATCAACTACTGCGGCCAAACAAACAAGCTTTTACTTGTTGCCTTGCAAAACTATTTTCTTTCAGGAATCCCCGTTTATTTTTTCCATAACGGTTTTCAAAATAAGCTGCTCCTTGGTTTCGGCCTGATACAGAAGCTCCGTGGCTTCATGCTTTAGGGCAGCCTTCCGGTCAGCATCTTTCAGCCCACTCAGGTTGATCAAAACATTCAGGTAAGCCCCATGAGTCGCTGTTTTTGCGCAAAGGCCAGCAACACCGGCATCCGACACCGAATTGGGATTTCCAATTGCAGCCATGGCTTCAATAACCTCCATCGAACGCAAGGCAGTTTTCATTATTTCAAGTGGCACCTGAATGGCATTCAAAGTTGCTTGCTGAATTGCTTCGCTACGAGCCTTCTTCTCCTCTTCACTTCCTTTAGGTAAACCAAAGGCTGCCATAATTTGGTTAAAAGCATTCGTATCTTCATCAACCAGGCGAAGAAATTGATTTTGAAAGGCTTTTGCTTGTTCTGCCCAATCTGAAAATTCTTCCCACCGGTGGTCCCAACCCCGTTTATGTGCCGAAAGGTTGGCAACCATACCCCCCAAAGCAGTTCCCAAAGCACCAACATAAGCTGAAATAGAGCCACCTCCCGGAGCCGGAGACTCAGAAGCGGTTTCATTGGCAAAACTACTCAAACTTAAATCTGCCAGTTTTTTAGTCTCATCTTCCAGCAAATATTCAATAATACGCTCACGTGGGTTAAATGGACCAAGCTCATCCAGCCCCATCGACTTTATGGCTATTTTGATCAATTCGGAATCGGCAACTCCTGTCGAGCGTTGCTGCTTGCGCAGGAAGTATTTTCCGGCTTCAAGCATGGCCTGTAACGGAATCAAACCTACCAGTTCTGATCCGGTTACTCGTAAGCCCCGGCTTTCAGCACTCTTACAAACAGCATCAAAGGCCACATGAATAGGCGTAACGGTAATATCGGTTAAGTTCATCGAGATTTGAGCAACCCCATATTCTTCAATATACCAACCAATGGCGCGAACCTTTTTCAGGCTTCCCGGAATACGTACCGGTTCGCCCTGTTCATCGGTTACAATTTTGCCTGTTACCGGATCTCCTTCGCGCTTTACCCGACCTGCCTCGCGAACATCAAATGCCACCGCATTAGCCCGCCGGGTGGAAGTTGTATTTAAATTGACATTGTAGGCAATCAGGAAATTCCGGGCACTGACAGCTGTTGCACCAGCTTTCACATTCATTTTGACAGGGCCAAAGTCAGGTTTCCAATTGGCATCCTTCAGCTTATCGGGCAAGCCTTCGTATTCGCCCGACCGGCAGTTGGCCAGACTTCGACGTTCCTCCTTTTGTGCGGCAAACTCATAACAGTAAACCGGTATTTCAAGCTCTTCACCTATGCGCTGAGCCAGTTGTCGGGCATATGCTACCGTTTCTTCCATCGAAATACCTGCAATAGGCACCAATGGACAAACATCGGTAGCCCCAAAACGCGGATGTTCTCCATGATGCTTGCTCATATCAATTAACTGCGAGGCCATTTTCACGGCCTGAAAAGCAGCTTCGACCACATCCTTTGGAGGCCCAACAAAGGTCACTACCGTACGATTGGTTGCATAACCCGGATCGACATTGAGCAGCTTAATATTTTCCACTCGTTCAATTGCATCCGTTATTTGCTTGATAATTGATTGATTTCTTCCTTCACTGAAGTTTGGTACGCATTCAATTAACTGGTTCATCGTTTTTATTTTTTATTGATTACAGGATCAGGTGATCTGATTGAAGTGTCAGCTTAATAAATTTCCCCATTAATGATAACGGTTTCCACCGGGTTAGTGCCAAAATAATAAGGAATGGCTAAATAACTCGGAAGTTCCCGGGTAATGAACAGGTTGGCCAATTTGCCTTTGGCTATACTTCCACAGCAATGTTCTACCCCCATGGCATAAGCCGAATTGATGGTGCAGGCATTAATAGCCTCTTCCGGTGTCATCCGGTAATTAATGCAAGCTAAAGATTGAATAAAATTCATGTTTCCGGAAGGTGACGATCCAGGGTTGTAGTCTGATGCCAGGGCCACAGGCAATCCGGCGTCCATCATTTTCCGAACCGGCGAGAGGGGCATATTTAAAAAGAAGGCCGCTCCGGGTAAAACAGTTGGCATGGTTCCGGAGCCCAGCAGCGCCTGAATTTCCGGCTCCTCCATATATTCCAGATGATCAACTGAGCGCGCTCCATATTGAACTCCTACCTGCACTCCCCCGGTTAATCCCAGTTCATTGGCGTGAATCTTGGGCTGTAAATCATATTTAAGTCCGGCCTCAAGCAGTTGAGCCGTTTCTTCCACCGTAAAAAAGCCTTGATCACAAAACACATCCATATAATCTGCCAGACCTTCCTTTTCAATTGCCGGAAGCATTTCGTTTATAATCAATTGAATGTATTTTTGCCGATTGTTACGGTAACCGACCGGCAAAGCATGTGCTCCCAGAAAAGTGGACTTAATCATGAGCGGGCTACTTTCTTTCAACCGTTTGATTACCCTTAACATTTTCAGTTCTGACTCCAGACTAAGTCCATAGCCACTTTTGATTTCCACAGCGGTAGTTCCATGCTGCTTAATTTCATCCAAACGCAACATGGCTGATAAAAATAAATCTTCTTCGGAAGCTTGCTCCATTCGTTTGGCCGAATTCAAAATGCCCCCTCCTCTACGTGCTATTTCCTCATAGCTCAGTCCGTTAATTCGATCTACAAACTCCTGTTCGCGACTGGCGGGAAAAACCAGATGGGTGTGTGAATCACAATAGCCAGGCATCACAATTTTACCGGCACAATCGATTTCCATCACCATTTCTGCTCCTTCAACAAGCAATTCGCTGAAATCCTTCATCTCACCATAGGTTTCGATCTGATCATCGTCGATCACCAAAAAGGCATCCTTCAATACCGACAACTCCTTCATTTCCTTGCCGGCAACCCATGTTCGAGCCTGTTCTTCAACTTGAACCAACTCTTTGATATTTTCCAAAATTACCTTCATCTCAATTACTCTGGATTTTTATACAAGATAAAAAAAGAAGTCGGAGAAATAAACTGTCATAAATCATACAGGCTGAATCTTTATGGTAATTATTGGCCCCTAAGGTTCAGGTCGTCATAGCGAAACAAGTGAGTAACTCATAGAAAATCAATTGAAAACAGGACATATAAACAGGACGTGTGACCACAAGTACAAACTAAAGTTTACGAAGACGCTTAATTATAATTTGTCCTTGCTTGTCGGCTTTCAAAAGGTAGAAACCGGAGCTGAATTTTTGCAGCTCGAAGCGTATCTTTTGAGTACCTGGCGTAAGCTCTTTTTTATCCCATTTTTTCACGGTATTTCCCAGTATATCAATAAGCTCAAAACGGATCGTGCCATAGTTATCAGAAAACACTTCCACAAAAACAAACTCCCGGGCCGGGTTGGGGTAAACTTTATCAATTTGATAGTCCAGTTTATCAGATTTAGAAAGATCCTGGGCCTTTAGCCCGCCACTAAATAGTAAAAACAATGAAAATGTGAGTGTAAGTAGAATTTCCTTCATAGTTCAGTCCTGTTTATAGTTGCTTAGACAAGAACTATTCCAAAAAGGTTTCATCTAGTCCGAAAGAAATAACGCACAATTTTTGACAAACGCACAAAAACCTCCCAAAACGATGAGAGGTTTTCTGAATCGAGATTCATCTGGTCTACTTCCCTAAAGCAAGATATTTTAAAAATTCTTCGCGTCGATTTTGTTGTTTAAAAACGCCTCCATACTCAGCCGTGAGCGTTGAGCTGCTCTCATCTTCAATTCCTCGAACAGACACACACATATGCTTAGCATCGATGACAACAGCCACATCTTCCGTGTTTAGTACCCGCTTTAGCTCACGGGCAATCTGAACCGTCAAACGCTCCTGCACCTGCGGCCGGCGGGCATAATAATCAACAATCCGGTTAATTTTGGACAAACCAATAACCTTTCCACTTGAAACATAAGCCACATGCGCTTTTCCTATAATTGGCAAAAAGTGATGTTCGCAGGTTGAATTCAAGTTAATATTCTTTTCAACCAACATTTCCTGGTATTGAAATTTATTCTCAAAGACCGAGATTTTTGGACTGGCTTGCGGATTCAAACCCTTAAAAATTTCCTGCACAAACATTTTGGCCACCCGATGCGGTGTTCCGTTCAAACTATCATCATTCAAATCCAGACCAAGCGTATCCATAATGTCTCTAAACTTCGATTCGATGATGCTAATTTTCTGCTCATCGCTCAAATCAAAAGCATCCGGACGCATGGGAGTATAAATAGAAGTGGCAATATGGTTGTCTCCAATCACATCAGCATCCACCAAATTACTACTTTTCATTCCATTCTTGTATCCATTTAAGTCAGACACCTGGTGATTCGTTTTTATAAAACCATTTACTTTCATTGTCTTTTCTCCGTATGTTTTCAAGAATAACCAACAAGACAAAATTAAGTTTGTTTAATCTTTTAGCTAAAAAATGAAACAAAATAACAAAAAACGCTATAACGCCTGATTGAAACAGCCATTCTTCCCGATCCCAAATGCAGCATATAATGATTGTTTGCGTGACAAACACCTTATTTCAGAAACTTAAAAATAAATTATAAGTAAAATGATAAATAGCTGGTTAGTATTTAATAACTTTATAGGAAATAGCGCATCCTATCTTTCGAAGCAATGAAACAACAAATCAAACAATTGTTCTTTTGGGGAACAACCATCACTTTATTGTTTACAACCTTACAGGCTAGCCCTGCCACAGGCAGAAATACTAAAAAGCCCAATGTACTGATCATCATGGCAGATAACCTCGGCTATGGAGACCTTTCAATCACCGGAGCCAAAGACATTCGAACCCCCAACATTGATGACCTCTTCATGAATGGACTTATTTTCAATGAATTTTATGCAAATTCAACGGCCAGCTCGCCAACCCAGGCTTCCTTACTCACCGGGCGCTACCCGGCCTCTGTTGGAGTTCATGGCATGATTCGCGACAACCAAGAAAACAGCTGGGGATACTTTCAAACGGAATCGACTTTGCCCATGCATTTTCGCAAAGCCGGCTACACAACTGCCCTGATTGGAAAATGGGACTTAGGATTTGAGTCGCCAAATCTTCCAAACGAACGGGGATTCGACTTATTCATGGGGTATATGGGCGATGAGATTGATGATTATTTTACCCACCACAGCAAGGGCAAAAACTACTTGCGCTTCAATAAAAAGGAAATTGTAACGAAAGGACATGCCACGGATTTATTTACCAATTGGTCTGTAAATTTTGTGGAAAGCCAGCAGAATGCGGACAATCCCTTCCTGTTATGCCTGTCCTTTAACGCTCCCGGCACCTTGCTTCAGCCCGTCGAAAACTATTTAAATCAAGTCCGGGAAAGACAGCATGGATTAAGCTCAGAAAGAGCAAACTACATTGCCCTAATCGAACAGATTGATGACGGTATCGGAAAAGTGATCACGAAACTGAACGAAACAAATCAGCTAAAAAATACGATCATCGTATTTAGCGCGCATACTGGAGGAAGCACAGCGCATGGCGCCTCAAACAGGACCTTACGCGGAGGACACCAGGACTTGTACGAAGGCGGCATTCGGGTGCCCACCTGTCTGTTTTGGAAAAGCCAAATCAAAAAAGGACGTCTAAGTCATCAGGTGGCCCTAACCATGGACCTTTTCCCGAGCTTGAGCCAGCTTTGCGAAACTCCGTCAGACCAAAACTTTGATGGAAAAGACTTAACAAGCTGCATTTTCAACGACGAACCTTTGCCTGGAAACCGGACGTTGTTCTGGCTTTATCGAAAAGGAGACGATTTCAACGGTAAAGCAATTTATGCCGCTCGACGTGGAGCTTATAAACTCATGCAAAATCATCCTTCTGAAAAATTCAGGTTGTATAATTTAACTACTGATCCGCATGAAATGATTCCGCTTTCAGAGAGCTCCAAATACTACCAGGATTTACATCAGGAAATCCATCAGTATATTCAGGAAAATGAAAAAATACCTTGGTCCGAGAACTCCAATTCAAGTCAATTGATTCCTTCAACATCCGTTCGATGAATCGAAAAAAGATAAAAGCCTCAAGAACCTATAAAAGGCCAACATTCGCTGGGCTAAAGGATTCAGGAGAAACTTCACTATTGCTGTACAAGCTATTCTGCTAAACAAAAGAAAATGATGAGATTCTTTGTATTTCAAAACTTTCCATTAAATTTAACAGCACAATACAGCACAGCAAATCTAAACTAACAAACAATGAAAAAACTTAGTTACCTATTGTTACTGGTATTTTTGTCGACCATGACTTACGCACAAAAAGGCTATACGCCCACCAACGAAAACCTGGAAAACCGAGAATGGTTTCTGGATGCCAAGTTTGGCCTTTTCATTCACTGGGGAGTATACTCCATCATGGCCGGTGGTGGCGATTCGGGAGTAGCTGAATGGATAATGAACCAAAAGCAGATCCCAATTGCTCAGTATGAAAAGCTGCCTTCCTTTTTTAATCCCACCAACTTTGACCCGGCCAAATGGGTATCGATGGTAAAGAAAGCAGGTATGAAATACATTACCATAACCAGCAAGCATCATGATGGTTTTGCCATGTACGACTCGAAAGTGAGCGATTACAACATTGTTGATCAAACGCCTTATGGCAAGGATATCCTGAAAGCCTTAAAGGAAGAATGCGACAAACAAGGAGTAAAATTATTCTTTTACTATTCCCAACTCGACTGGCGTCATCCGGATTATTACCCACGCGGCCGCACCGGTGGCGATTATACCGGAAGAGCCGATGAGGGAAATTGGAAGGACTATCTGGACTACATGAACGCTCAGTTAACCGAACTGTTAACCAACTATGGCGAAGTCGGTGGAATTTGGTTTGACGGGATGTGGGATAAACCCGATGCCAATTGGTATCTGGAGGAAACCTACAGTTTGATTCACCAACTACAGCCCGGAACCCTGATTGGCAGCAATCATCATAAAGCACCTTATCCGGGCGAAGACTTCCAGATGTTTGAGCGCGACCTTCCGGGAGAAAACACCATGGGATTCAATCAAACCGGAACAATCTCCGAACTTCCCCTTGAAATGTGCGAAACCATGAATGGCTGTTGGGGATTCAACCTTACCGACACCAACTACAAATCAAGCAAACAACTTATTCAAACCATGGTAAAAGCTGCGGGTTATGGCGCTAACTTTTTGCTGAATACCGGCCCTATGCCCAACGGCGAAATTCAACCCGAAAACATCGATACCCTGATGATTATGGGCCAATGGATGGAACAATACGGGGAGTCAATTTATGGAACACGCAAAGGACCAATCAGTCCGAGCAAATGGGGCGCAACAACCCAAAAAGGTAACACCGTCTATGTTCATATTCTGAATTTGGAAGAAGAAACGCTGGAACTCCCCTCCTTTGATCAAAAGATTAAATCCATCCGTTTCTTTGATGATGACACCAAAGTAAAATTCAAGAAAACAGCCAATGGGGTTATTCTGCAATTACCAGCAGACAAACGAAATGAGGTGGACACCATCCTCAAAGTTGAGATCTAAAGAAAGCCACTTTCAATACAAAAAAGAAGCTGATCACTCCAAGTGGTCAGCTTCTTTTTGCTTCGAAGGTTTTAACTATAGATGGTCAGTACCAGTTTTCGGGAGCCACCATAATCGCGGTATTCTCCCAGGTAAATGCCCTGCCAGGTTCCCAGATTGAGCCGTCCATGAGTGATTGGAACAGTTATTTCTGCACCTAAAATCGATGATTTCAGATGGGCCGGCATATCATCAGCTCCTTCGTAGGTATGCGTATAAACAGGATGGTTTTCGGGAACCAGCTTGTTGATGAAGGATTCGAAGTCCGTCCGCACCGAAGGATCAGCATTTTCATTGATGGTTAAACCCGCTGAGGTGTGTTTAATCAAAATATGAAGCAAACCTTTCTCGGGCAAATCCGGCAGTTCCCGGCTTATCAAATCAGTAATCAGATGAAATCCTCTCCTAAATTCCGGTAATCGTATTTCTTTTTGTTGAATCATACAGGATGAATAACAGCATTCGTCGAAACAGGTTCAAGCGTAAAGGCCTCTTGCCAGTTTGAAGTCCGCCATCAAGCGTTTAGCTTACTTCATAAAATCATCAAAAGCATTGTAAACACCCCCACTTTGCTGGCTTTGTTGCATATCATGCTGATTTTGCTGCCACTGCACAGCCATGTCCGACAAGGTTGGATCAGCATGATTAAAAAACAACTTATAGGCCGTACAAAAGCGTGGTTTGCGTTGATCGCGCGGATCTTTTATCCGATCCTTAGTACAACCACCATAGCATTTGGTAAGCCAGCTGCACTGCTTGCACTCCCGCGGAAGCTGAGTCTTGGCCATTCCAAAAACCGTTTGCTTTTTCGAGTTCAGCATGTTTATAATCCGGTCATGCATCACATTTCCCAGTTTCCATTTGGGCTCTACAAAAAAGTCACAGCTATATACGTTGCCGTTGTGTTCAACAACCACATAGGGGCCGCATTCTTTCATCATCGTACATTCCGGAGCCTCCAGACCAACATAGGTGTAAAAAACCGACTCAAAGTGACGGATCGAGGTGGTGGGTTGACCATCTTTAAAGTCAGCCAACCACAGGTCAAACAATTTATTCAAAAAATGCCCATAAGCCTCAGCCGATACGGAAAAGTCAGCAGCCTTGGTCGGGTCATTTTTATCGGTTTCAACTACAGGAATAAACTGCATAAAGGTCAGTCCCATCTCCTTGTAATAGTTGTACAATTCTTCCGGATACTTCACCGAATGACTGGTTACACAGCACATCGCATTAACCGAAACGCCTTCGTCAAGCAACATTTTAGCACGATCTTCCACCCGTTGATGAGTACCTTTTCCTGCCACATCAAACCGGTAATGATCATGAATGAACTGAGGCCCATCCAAAGATAATCCAACCAGCCAATCGTATTTTTTCAGAAATTTAGCCCAATCCCGGTTCAGTAAAAGCCCATTGGTTTGCAAACCATTACCCACCATCTGGCCGTGTCCGTATTTTTTTTCCAGTTCAATTGCCCGTTCATAAAATTCCAGTCCCATCAAGGTGGGTTCTCCTCCCTGCCATGCCAGTGAAACATTCTCACCCGACTGCTGCATCACCTGCCGGATAGTTTCTTCCTGCACCTGCGGACTCATGCGGTGCGTTTTATTCTGAGCAAATAATTCAGACTTTTCCAGGTAAAAGCAATACGAACAATTCAAATTGCAATCGGGTCCTGAAGGTTTAATTAAAACTGAATTAAGCGGTTTAAATTTCTTTGCCATTTCTATTCCTTATCAAAAATCGAAAGTCACAAACTTACAAAAACAATCACACTTCTGTAAATTTCTCTGAGTCTTGAATAATTTTACATATCTTTCCATTTCATTAACTTTTTTCAGTTTCACTGCAATGAAAACCCTTTTACAAACGCTGACAGTTATTACGCTAATGGCTGTTTCTACAACAACAGCAAAGGCACAAAGCAGACTTATTCGCAACCAAGGATTTTTTTATGGTGTTGAAGGCTTTTATGGGCATGGTACAAGCCTCAGTTCAACCCATAGGTATGATGTCGCTAATTTCTCGCCCTCTTCCTACGGACTTAAAGTATCGGCCAATTGGTTTTCGGGCTTCCATTTCTCTTCCGGGCTTACGGCGGGTGTTCTCAATTATGAATCTCCGGGCATGTTAACCTTCCCCCTGTTGGTGAATGGGCAAGGCTACTTAAGTAAAGGTGCCAATACACCACTGGTTTATGCTGAAGTTGGGTATGGGCTTCGGTTTAATCACAAAAGCCAGGACAAAGGACTTCTTTACGAAGCTGGAATTGGCTACCGCCATCGCATTCAACGAAACAATTTCTGGGTTATTAAAGCGGGCTTCCACGGTTTTCACAATAAGCAATGGCTATGGGATTTCGAACTAGGAGAAAACTTCGATCCGAATCATTACATTTGGTACGATCTGAAGCGTCAAACGCTCACAATAACTCTAGGTTTTTATTATTCCACACGCTACTAACGCCAAGGCTTGACGAAGTACTAATCAACCACCTCATTCACAATCTGGCCGATGCAGTGCGATGGAATTTCGTAGCCCAACAAATGCAGAAGCGTGGGCACCAGGTCCACCGCATCAACTCGCCGCAGGGTTGAGCCACGCTTAATTCCCTGTCCAAACCAGATCATTGGAATACGACTGTTGTCGTTGTAGATTGTGCGTTTGTATTTAAACTCCGGCTGCCAGCCTTCTTCAAGGGCAAAAAGCACATCGCCCGAGCGCTTGAAGTTAAATGAGCTGGAAATACGGGCCAATTGGCTTTTCACATAATCGCCCTGCTCAAAATCCACCGCGGGCAAAGCCAGTTTTACCCCTTCAAATTGATTAATGAAGGAAGCCGCTTTTGCCTGCATATCGGCCAAATTCAAATCCCTTTTCTCTATCAAATCACGGTTCAGGTAGATTTGCTGATCACTCACAAATTCCACCCAATCGCCTTGCCCATAGCTAATGTTGAGAAAGGACTTCAACAAGGCAACCATGCTTTCCGGTGCTACAAAACCAACAGGCATATTAAATTCTTCTTTCAGATAGTTTACCGGATAGCTGGAGGCACAGGCCGAAGTAAGCACCATCACATATTTATCCCGACCAACTTTTTGATCCAGAAAATTCAACAGGTGTTCAATGTTGCGATCAAGTCGAAGATACAAATCCTGCATTTCCACCGAACTGGGGCTAAAAGCACCTTGTTCGTAATCCATGGAGGAAAAATTGACAGCCAGCAGATCGGGCGTGCTATCCATCCCCAGTTGCTCGGATTCAATCAGTGCAAGCGCAAAATCCTTAACCATCATATTTCCAAAAGGGGTTGTTTTAAGAATCTTATAACTCCCTGCCTGTTTTTTCAGCTTACTCATATTGTACGGAAACGTATTCCATTTTCCATAGTAGCCCGGCTCCAACAAGTAATCGTCCGCCAAACTTTCGGTATAGCTGCTTGAAGGCAAAAGCAGGCTCCAGTCACGCTCAATGTAGAAATCAGCAAATTTTTTATCGTTGAACTGACGCACCCAATCCGGAAACTGATCAACATAATACGAACTGCTAATCATGTTTCCGGTCAGTTCATCCATCCAATAAGCACCATCTGCCGCATGCCCGGCCGAAAACACCGCGCTGTTCGAATTAAGAGCTACCGAAAAAACCTTGGACGCTTTGTTGGTGCTGACTTTCAGCACATCGCCAATTGTTGGGCTAAGCAAGTTTGCTGCCGACAACTGCCCTTCGCGGGAGTCACTTCCAACGGTGATATAATAATCATCTTCCAAGGCATCGATTTCCTTTTGGCGCAAACGGTCATACCAGGAATCATTTACAATTCCATGCCGATCGGGATAAACTCCGGTAAAAAGTGTAGGCACTCCGGTTGTGTTTTTCTGAATGTGCAATTCCATGGCAGCATTTGAACAAACCGCTCCATCCAACATCAGCCGGCGAAATCCTCCCTGCTGAAAATGACTCCAATACCGACTGATATAATCGGTACGCATCTGCTCCACATTAACCACCACAACCAGGCGTGTTTGGTTGGACGGAGAAGGCGGAACTTGCTGTGAAAAAGCCGGAAAAACGAATAAAAGGAGTAAACTATACAGGAGTGTTTGAAAACGATTCAGCATGGTCATTCTATTTTTTAAAGCGACTCAAAAATATAAAAAAGAAATGAAGGCGCTAACTTACACCCCTCGAAACTCTTTAAGTGAATTGAGGAGTGTACATGCAACAGGCCGGGAATGCGCCTACTGTAATCAGGTGCATGCCCGGCCTGTTTTATACAAGCGAGTTAACTTGAATTTACTTCAGAAAAGACTCCTCATCATCAAACGGATAACGCACAAAAGCTTCGATAGCCTCGTACTCCGCTAAGCCCAATTGGTCATAAACTTTAGCCGTTTCCTGGTTACGGTCTTCAGCCCGTTGCCAGAATTCGCGCTTATCCTCGCCCGGAAACACCGGAAAATCTTTTTGCGACTGGTGTTTAAAAATTGCTTTTCGCTTTCTCAGCAATTCTGAAGGACTGATGGGAACGGCCATTTCAATATCTTCTACATCCCATTCCTGCCAGGCACCACGATACAACCACAGGTAGCAATCATCCAGCCAGGCATCTCCTTCAGCCCGAATTTGACGAATGGCTTTAAAGATAATTTGCAAACACACTTCGTGCGTGCCATGCGGATCCTGAAGGTCTCCGGCAGCAAATATCTGGTGTGGTTTCACCTGACGCAGCAGGTCAACTACCAACTTCACATCGGCTTCGCCAATGGGGCCTTTCTCCACTTGTCCGGTTTCATAAAACGGCAAGTTCAAGAAGTGAACATTGGTATCTTTTACCCCGCAGAACCGGCAGCCAGCTTCGGCTTCTCCTTTTCGAATCAAGCCTTTCACCTGCTTCACAAAAGGAATATCGATTTCACCCGGCTTTTTGTTTTTCAAAAATTCAATCAGGCCTTTGTGTGCCTCGATAAGCTTTTCATTTTTCACTTCCTGGCTTTCCAGTAAATCAATGGTGAATTGCGAAAAGCGAATGGCATCATCATCAAATACCGCAATGTTTCCGGAAGTTTGATAGGCCACATGCACATCGTGTTTCTGATCAACCAAGCGCAGCAACGTTCCACCCATTGAAATCACATCATCATCCGGGTGTGGACTAAAAATCAGGGATCGTTTCACGGCAGGCTCCGGGCGTTCCGGACGCGTTTTTTCTGTTGCTCCCGGTTTACCTCCCGGCCAGCCGGTAATGGTATCCCGTATTTCTCCAAATATTTTAATATTCAAATCATAAGCTCCGCCGTACTGAGCCAACAGGTCACGAAGTCCTTCTTTTTTATAATCATCATCGGTAAGTTTCAAAATCGGCTTTTCAGTTTTCTGACTTAGCCAGATTACAGCTCGTTTAACCATTTTGGGTGTCCACTCGCAAACACCAACCAACCACGGTGCTTTTGTACGGGTAAACTCAGCCGTAGCCGGCTCATCGAGGTAAACCGAAACCTTAGAGTGCAATTGTAAAAACGAAGCAGGCAAGCTGCTTGTAACAGGCCCTTCAATCATCGCTTTCAAAACCGGGGACTTCAGTTTTCCCCAACCGGCTAAAATAATTTCGCGAGCGCCCAAAATCGTATCCACTCCCATTGTAATGGCACGGTGTGGCACCGCCTCCTCGTTTCCAAAATCCTTAACCGCATCAGCAATGGTCACACTGTCCAGTTTTACCAGGCGTGTGGTTGAATTGGCTGTTGAGCCCGGTTCATTGAATCCAATGTGGCCTGAACGACCAATTCCGAGCAACTGAATATCGATACCGCCTGAAGCCACAATCTGAGCTTCGTAGTCCGCACAAAATTCGCCAACCCGATCAAGCGGTAAGCTTCCATCAGGGATGTGAATATTTTCCGGTTGAATATCGATATGGTTGAACAAGTGCTGGTGCATAAAGTGAACGTAGCTTTTTTCACTTTTCGGATCCATCGGGTAGTATTCATCCAGGTTAAACGTGATTACGTTTTTGAAGCTTAAACCTTCTTCCTTGTGCATACGAACCAACTCCCGGTAAATCTGAACCGGAGATGAACCTGTTGCCAAACCAAGCACAGCCTTTTGGCCGCTTGCTTGTTTCTTTTTAATCAGCTCCGCAATCCTTTTGGCGATAAGAAGCGCGCCTTCTTGTGGATTGTCAACGACTTGAACAGGCAGTTTTTCAACTGTCTTCTCGATGTAGTTAAATGTTTTATTCATTGGATTCATTATTTAAGTAATCATCTGTAATTACGTGAAGCGGTACTTTGGCGCCTAAAGGCCCGGTTATTTCCACCGACTGCTCCATCATCATCACTCAAAGTGTGTACGCACACATAACGTTTAATGCACAAGTAATGTTCTCATCAAAATACGATTTCCAGAGCCATATCAACGCTTAATTCAAGCCTGAGTTCAGGTACGATTTTATATTCTCCCGAGAAATCACTTCAAGGGGAAATAAGACATTAGCCGGAGGTACTTTTCGAAACAACAAATAGTTAACTAAGTAACTGATTCCTAAAAAAGCCTGCTTCCGGGGGTTCTGGTTGATCAAATAATTAATCACCCGATCATACACATAGTGAATATTGTTCTTCAACAAATCGTAGCCAACCAAGGCTATGCCTTTGATTCCGGCCTGATCAATAACTGAGGCCGTTAAATAAGCTCCTTTCGAAGTGGACACAAAAATTCCTTTTAGCTTGTCACGGGTGATGATGGTCATCAGTTCGCGACTAAACTCAGACTCATGGGTGTTTTCAAACTCATAGCTCAGGATCGTAAAATCATCCAGCCGGTTATCCCTGAAAAAATCCCGAAATCCTTTTTCTTTCTCACTTAAATGAACCCCATTCTGGATGGCTTCATAAACATGAAGAACAGCAATGTTGCCGGGTTCGGACAATTTTGTATGCAACATTTCGGCCCCTACCCGACCGCTCTGATACAAATCCTGTCCAATAAAACTGATCGGAGTGGCATTGGGAATATTGGTATTGAAAAGCACATAGGGAATTGAACTGGCTTTCAGTTCGTCAAAAAACTCGTTGGCCTCCTGATGAAAGATTGGTGCCAGCAAAACTCCGTCAGGCCGCTGGCTCAGCACCTTTCTTGACATGGCAATAAAGGAAGTCCGGTCGTACAGGTTAAAGTAAAATGTTTCAATCTGTACATTGTATTGCTCCCATTCCGAAATAGCATTCAAAATTCCGGAAGCCGACTGGTTCCAGTAATCATCCTGTAGCGGGTTGGGAACCAAAGCGGCAATTTTATATTTCCTTTTTGCACCAAGGGTACTGGCCATTAAATTGGGTTTATAGCCGGTTTTCTCCAAGGCTTCCATCACTTTCTGAAAGGCTTTTTCCGAAATTTTACCTCTTTTATGCAACACGCGATCGACTGTTGCCACCGAAACCCCGGCCATTTGAGCAATATCCTTGATTCTTATGTTTTTATACTCCGTCATATTTCGTCCAACCAATGATTTATTCTAAAGTTCATTCTACTTTCATAAAGATAATGTTTGCGCACACAAAAACGAAACAACTTACAACTTCAGCCATCATTTCAAACCGCAGGAAAGGATAAGAAACCCAGATGCAATCTCCGGATTAAGGGTAAAAGTGGCCTTCGCTTGTCTTTCTGAAAAACCAATACCTATTCTCATGAAAAAGAGCCTTTTCATTCTCGTCGTGTTTTCACTCATGGCCAGCACCACCGCACAGGACAGCAATCAGCATCAGGTAATCAAACAACTAGAACAGTTGCATGCTTTCATCGAGCACTCGCCCGTTGCCCAGTTGGAAACAGAATACTTCAAAACAATGCAGGCAACCGGTCTGCCGGCTTCAAAGCTAAATTTACCGGATGGCACCTACCACGGAGAAACACCGGCTGATGATTTTGGCTATCGGCACGTAATTCGGTTCGAAGTAAAAAACGGGAAACTCGGCCAGCTTGATTACGATGAAATTCATGCAGATGGACATGCCAAGGAAGCCGATGAGCAGTATGGTGAAAAGATGAGCACCTCGGGCACAACACCAGCCATTGCTTATCCCATTTATGAGAATGCCTTGATGGAACAACAAAACCTGCAGGAACTGGATGCCGTAAGCGGTGCCAGCTATTCGCTCTATCGGTTTAAATTGGCTGTAGCTTACGCCATCGCCACCCACTAAAAAACTTAATCATCATCCCAGCTCCAGGTTGGTCATTTCTTCGGTAGGCCTAAAATCATAAGCCGGGTATTCATAAATTGGCATGCGCATTTCAGTTTCGCCAATGGAATACCCGTACAAGCCTTCGTATTCGCTCACCATTTCGCCCATCCCCTCCAGCTGGTCAAGGTATTCTTTGATTGATTTGGACTCGATAATAATCACCTTCCCCATTTTATGAATTATGGGACTATGCTTTCGCGTTGAATCGTGTTCAAATTGCAGAATTCGACGCCCATAGCGGGTTATTCCAATCACCCGGAAAGTCATACTCTTGCCCACTCCCGGAAGGTTGAGTACATTCCGGTCTGTCGCTAAAAAAGGAAGGTTGGCCTGCTCCTGCAATTGGCTGATTTTATCCACCATATTTTCGGCATCCATAGGTAAATTCCGAATCGTATCGTAATATTTTTCCGGAATCTGACCAATAACCTTTTCTTCTTTTTGCTCCTGAACAGAACGTGCATTCACCGCAAAACTATGGTTGTTTTCCATGTAGCCTTTCACGGTAAAAGTGTAATAAGAAAGCACACCAATAGCGTTTAATACCTGTCGTAATTTGGAGGCATGTCCGCGACGGGATGCAGCCGTTGTAAATACCAGCTGATTGGTAATGGTCCAGCCGGCAGACAAGAGCTTCTGAATACTTTCATTGGCCTCCGGAGTAACTTCCATAGGTGATTCAAAATGCGACTGAATAACAAATTGCTGCACGCCAACTGCAGATGCCTTACGCTTAAACTCGGCCAGAATAGCAACAAGTTTTGAAGTAATTCGCTGAGGTAAGTAGATTGGTAAACGAGTGCCCAGCCGCACCCGCACAATTTCGGCGTACTTCTCCCCGTCCTTCCGTTTTCGGTTGGCTTCCCGCTTCCGCTTGGCCATGGCATACACCGAATCAAAAAGCTGCTCCAGCGCCTGATCTGAGCTCATCAGCGCATCGCCTCCCGTAATCAGAATATCGCGCAACTGCGAATCGTTTTCAAAGTAGGACATTAATCGCTCCAGCTTTTCATCCCATTTTTCGCCGGGCCTCAACTTCTCCTGATCAAAATAGAGGTTCCCATTCTGAAAATCGAACATCCGCTGGCACGAAGCACATAAACCACCACACGTCCGGCCGGCCGTATCCGGAATTAAAATAGCTACTTCCGGGTAGCGTCGATGCACATTGTGGTAAGAGGGTAGCAGCCAGCCTGCAGCATTGGGTTTTCCCGGTCGAACAACATCTTCTTTTTCCCAGGCCGAAATGTTCCCAAACTCGTCAACAAGCTGTCTGGAATAAACAATGTAGTCGCGAATTGCCAAGTCAGCACCAATTGCAAAATACGGCACACGAACATGAAGCAAGGACAGGTAATAAGGATTGACAAAGAAGGGAATACCCGCCTGATAAGCATCATAAAGTACTTTCATGGTATCCGGGTCAAGCGAATAGCCAAGCATTTCGTTGAGCAACTCAGGGGTGCGAACGGCAAACTTCAAATGAAAACGAGGATCGCTCCACCAGTCCAGCACCTGCAAGTATTTCTGCTCATCAGACAGGCCCGCCTGAAATTTGAACTGATCACTTTTTACCAGCCCCTTTTCCACTTGTTTTATAATGACCCTAATTATGCGATCCCGGTTTTCTTCCCGTAGCTTCACAATCCGGGGGTCCAGCCCCGAAGGAAACCGTTCCATCCACGCTTCAACCTGCTTTCGGGACGGGATTTGGCGCTCGCGTTCTCCTCGGTACTGGCGAAAAAGCTCCAGCATATCTTCAAAGAAGAAAGGTTTCGCCCCACCCGTACCATAATTTACCGCCAGCCAGATCATTTTTATCGGATTACTAACGGCCACCTCACCATGCAAGTTCAGGTCCTCATATTCGTGCCCGGCATAATCGATATAGTCCAGAATTCGAATTGCTGCCAAATCCGGCCAATCCAACTGATCAGTAGAAACAGCCTCCCCGCCCTGACGGTAAAACTGAAAAGCTTTCGGTTTTTGCCGCAGTTCTTCCATGACCCAATTACGAACTCCAATCAATGCTTCCGTTTCATTGCGCGAATTTCGCATAAGCTCTTCGAGTATCGGATTCTCTTTCAGTAACCGGTTTAATAATCGATGTGATTTAACATTGATCGCGATTTGATCCAACTGATGAACGATTGACATGACAACCTCCCTTTTCTTTTGATGGCAATTCGCCCGGATTTACAAAAACCAAAACAGCAGAAAAACCACCGCATTCATGAGCACTTAAAAGCAAGAAACGACTGTCTTTAAGTTACAAAATCCGGGACTTTTTATCAAGAAAAACGAAGTACAAATCAGCTCGAAACACGGGAGAACAACCTGGGGCACCCACTCCAAAAGTCCGAATCCATTTTTAACCGGACTTTTACAAATGACTATTTTAAACCAGTGGTATCACTCAATCGTTGTTTCCAAAAGAGCCAAAGTATTTTTTAAAGGCCCTTACGTCAGATATCACCTTGAAGTTTGATGGCAGTTTGCCTTTGATTTGTGCCACCTGGGCACCGGTAAGAAATACTTTCTTGCGTTTAAAAACCTGACTCATTCGCTGCACATAAGCTTCCAGTTCTTCCGATTCCATGCCATTGATCAAAGCTGTAAACACACGGTCAATCTTCTGCAGCCCTTCCAGTTTAAGTAAATCGTCAAGTGGCACATTCTGCCCCAAATAAACCGTTCTGTACCCGGCTTTAAGTGCTAAGTACTGGTAAAACAGGAGGCTCAGTTCATGCATTTCACCTTCCCGCAAATAAAATAAAACGGAAGCCGTGGCGTCGTAATTGGTGTATTTAGAGCAAGCGCGAACCAATAAATGTCGGGTGATGTTGGAAACAAAGTGTTCTTGTGCCGGAAAAATTGAGCCGATTTGCCAATAAATGCCAATCTTTTCAAACAAGGGAAAAACAATGGTCATAAAAGTGTCCTCGAAGCCAAGCGCTGCAATTTCCTGCTCCAACACTTCTTCAAATTTCTGATGATCAAAGTTCACCATATGCACAATCAGCTGATCAATCACTCCCTTCGAAGACAGGGATTTTTCATTCAGTTTCAGCACCTCTTCCTGAATCTGTTCTTCTTCAAATACGGAAACTTTGGAAATCTTGTATCCGTGCTTGACCAGCATCGACACATTCAACAACTTTCTCAATTCATTATCGCTGTAATACCGGATATTTGTTGTGGATCGTTGGGGGTCGAGCAAGCCATAACGCTTTTCCCAAATCCGGATGGTATGTGCCTTAATACCGGAAAGCGTTTCCAAATCCTTTATCGTATAATAGTTCATGGACCAACTGATTTAAATATAAAATGCTCAAACAATCGCTTTGAAAAGCGAGAGAATCATCGAATGACTAGCTCTTGAAATAACTAGCAAAATTAATACATCTAACAAGGCTAGGGGTCTTTTGTTTAAACATCGCGCAAAAACAATAAACACAAAAATAGGATTTAAAAGGTGGAAAACAGAAGTCTGAAATAATTTTCGGGATTAAACAATTCCACTATTTTTGATCTTCAATCCTAAGTAGTATGAAATGAGGTTTATCTATCCTGAATTTTTACCGGCATTGCTTTTTATAAGTATTCCCATACTTATCCACTTTCTTCATTTCAAACGCTACAAAACCGTTTACTTCAGCCAAGTTAATTTTCTGAAAACCATCAAGGAAGAAACCAGGAAAAAAAACAACCTGAAACAATTGCTCATTTTAATATGCCGGGTAATGGCGGTTATTGCCTTGGTTTTTGTATTTGCACAGCCCTATTTCCCCGTCAACCAGCAGGAACGCCATAAAGCCCGCCAGTTGATAGCCATTTATGTGGACAACTCATTCAGCATGAAACGGGAAACGGCCAGCGGCATGCTGCTGGAGCAGGCCAAATCCAAAGCCTTGAGCATTGCAAACAGCTATGGCCCCGGAACCAATTTTCTGCTGCTGACCAACCAAAATTTGCCAAGCCAGCAGCAATTGCTTACCCAAGCCCAACTGATCAGTCAACTGGGAGCCATCAGCGAAAGCCCCGAGTCGCTTCCCCTGTCAAAAGCTCAAAAACTGCTGATCAACCACCTGGACAAACAAAAGCTAAAGGCAGAAGAAGTCATTTATCTAATCTCCGACTTTCAGGAATACACAAGCGATTTATCGGAAATGGAGAACGATACCAATCGTAGCACCATCCTTATTCCACTTCCCAGCACCACAAGCACCAACAACCTGCTTATCGACAGTTGCTGGTTTGAAACTCCCGGACGTCAGAAAAACCGGGAAGAGGCGCTTTGGGTTCGTATTCAGAACCAATCCGGGCAAAGCTACCAGAACTTGCCGGTTCGTTTAAAAATTAACGACACTATAAAAGCAATCAGCAACATAAGCATTGCCCCGGAAACCAGTCAAAATCTTGAACTTCGCTATAAAAACAACCGGGCTGGCACGCATCGTGGGCTGGTGGAGCTGGACGATTACCCGGTGGTGTATGACAACCAGTTCTTTTTTAGCTATGACGTTCGGGCTAAGAATAAGGTACTGGCGATTTACCAACAAGAAGACCCGGCTATAAACAAGTTGAAAGCCCTGTTTCTTAATGATGAAAACATTGACTTTGAACAAACGGGTTCCAAACAAATCCAGCTCAGTCAATTTCCCGAATACCAATGCATTTTCCTGCTTAACCTCAAGGAGATGAGCTCCGGCTTGATCAATGCATTGGATCAATTTGTCAAACGGGGCGGCTCTCTGGCCATTTTTCCGGGGATCAATGCCAACATCAATTCTTACAATGCCTTGTACCGTCAGCTAAAAACCGACCTGATTGAGCAAGCGGATTCGGCAGCCCTGCGCATGGAAGCACTAAACTACAACCATCCCCTGTTGCAGCAGGTGTTTCTTCATGAAGAATCGAACCTCGATCTCCCTAAGGTCAATTACAGCTACCGGTTTTCCCGGTCGAGCCAGAGCCAACAAACCCAAGTCATCGGGTTCAACAATAAGCAAGCTGCTTTATCCGGTTTCCCGGTGGGCTTAGGAAGTTTGCTGAACTTTAGTTTTCCGCTGGACGAAACCGTAACAGACTTTGCCCAACAAGCTCTTTTTGTTCCTTTGCTTTATAATATGGCGCTCAACAGTTTCACCCCGCAGGAAATTCAGCATGAAATTAGCAACAACATGGTTTTAACCATCCCGCAAAACGGGTCTGCACCGATTGCCAAAAAAATAGCCATCAGCCCATTCCATGAGGATAAGCCCGTTCAGCTTTCAGTTTTAAACAACTACGCCAATCAAGTTCGAATCGACCTGCACAACATCATCCGGCAAGCGGGTTTTTACCGATTAACGCTTAGCCCTGAAAACACGCAAACGCTGGCTTTTAATTACAACCGGCAAGAATCCTTATCCCCCACAATCCCTGCAGAAGAACTAACCAATAAGCTGCAAGCAAGCAATTTAAATTTCATGCAGGTGATTGACGAAAAGGAATCGAGTTTTGAGACAGCAATCCAGGAAACGAACAAAGGCGTTGAATTGTGGCAGTACTTTTTAGTGTTAACATTGCTTTTTCTGGCCGCCGAAACACTGATTGCCAGGTTGTGGAAATAACATAAAAATCAAGATAAATTGTTTTGCCCTACTTTTTAGGTTCAACATAAGGAATGGTAAACCGGAAGGTTGCCCCCTTTCCGGCTTCGCTCTCCACCCAGATAAGCCCATTGTTTTTTTCAATAAACTCACGACAGATGATTAGCCCCAAGCCACTACCGGTTTCTCCGGCAGTTCCGACTGTGGTGGTATTTTCTTCGTAGTTGAAAAACTTCTGCTGTTTATCGGCATCAATACCTACACCCTGATCAATTACCGAAACCTGAATGCTGTTACCCACTTTCCGGCCTTCGATCCGGATTTCGGTGTTGGGATAGGAAAACTTGATGGAGTTGAAAACCAGGTTACGAAGTACGGTAGCAATCATATCCTTATCGGCAAAAACCTGCAGGTCATTCTCAATCTCAACGTTAACCGTTTGCGATTTGGCAGCCAGATTTGGGTTGGCCAGACTTACCACATCATCCACAATCAGCTTCAGCTTAAAGAAGGTTTTATACACCTTTATCCGGTTGGTTTGCGAACGCGTCCAGTACAACAGGTTTTCCAGCAGAGCAAAGCCTTGTTCCGACGCATCATTCATGTCGTTGATGATCTGACTTAAATCCTCCTTGCTAAACGACTCGAAGTTGAAGCGCAGCAGGTTGGTGTAACTCACCAAGGCATTGAACGGATTTTTCAAGTCATGGGCAATGATGGAGAAAAAACGGTCTTTGGAAACATTCAGTTTTTTAAGCTCCCTGGTTTTTTCCTGCAACTCGCGGGCCAGCTGTCTTTCCTTCTTCAGGAGTAAAAATAAAACAGCCAAAAAAATGACCACCAGAAATATAATCACATACAGATAGCCCTCCCGGTTCCGGGTATCGTTCAACAACACCTCCTGTTCATGAGTAAGCTGTTTCAACTCCAGAATTTCGCGTTGCTTCTTTTCAAACTGGTATTGCCCTGCCAGCTTCTGAATCATTTTATTTTGCTTCTCAATAAGCAGGCTGTCGTACACCTGGTTGTACTGGTGATAATACTCAAAAGCCTGCTTGTAATCGCCAGTTTTTTCGTAATAATTTGACAAATAACCCAAAATTTCGGCACTTAAACTGTAAAGGTCCAATTTGCGGGCAATTGTCAACGATTCATCAAGCGCGGCTTTGGCCCTTTCAAAATCTTCCAGTTCAATATAAACCAGTCCCATATTGCTTTTAACAAAAGCAATTCCTTCCTTATCTCTGGCTTCATGATACAAATCCAAAGCCTTTTGATAATAGGCCAAACTCTTGGGGTAGTTTTCCAAATCGTATTCCAGCGTTCCCTGATTATTCAACACATGAATCATCGCCAAACGGTCTTGCTGGTTCCTGGCCAGTTGATAGGCCATCTCATAATTATCGCGCGCACGGTCAAACTGCTTCAGGTTCTGATAGCTAATCCCCAGGTTGATGTAGGAGCTCAGTAACCCGACGGAATTGTTAGCCAAACTGTCTATCCGGAACGACTCCTGGTAAAACTCCAGCGAACGCTCGTAATCTTCCAGCTCATTAAAAATCATCCCCAGATTATTCAGCACTTTTGCCTGCAACACCTCATTGGGAACCTGTTCCAATAACTTCAGCCCCTGGTAAAAATGATTGGTAGCCTGCTCATAGTTGCCCACATTGAAACAAGCAAGTCCCAGCCAGTTGCAGGCAACCACCTGTACCGAGTCGTTTTGCTGGCTTACGGCCTCATCGAAAGCCTCCTGCAAACACGAAACCACAAAATCATGGTAGCGGATCGAATCCAGGTACTGATCGCCAATTTCTAAAAGCAGCTCAAGCCGGTTCGCCTTTTTATCAGCAAGAGCAGCTTTCAAGGAATCGATAGGTGCATACTGGCTAAAAACAGGGAGCGAAAAAACAATAAAAAGCAGAAAAGGAATTACTTTTTTATTCATGACGGACAGCAGGTTACACTGAATCGAATGCAAATATAAAACAAAACCGAATAGAATCTTTGAAATCATAGCAGCAAGCAGGCAAAAGTAAAAAATATGTAATTCGGAAATAGTTTTGTCATACCGACAGGTTTTCTCTAACAGGTTAAAACGCTTTGTGGTTCAAAGGATAATCCGTAAATCTGTTAAAAAATAAATGCATTAACTCTTAGTCGTTATGAAAACTCAATCAGCACAATTTTTCATCGATCGTGAAGCACGATTTGGAGCACACAACTACCATCCGCTACCGGCTGTTCTGGAGCGTGGCGAAGGCATTTACGTATGGGATGTGGAAGGCAACCGCTACATGGACTTTCTGGCTGCCTACTCGGCCGTTAACCAGGGACACTGCCATCCTAAAATTGTAGCAGCCCTGTGCCAGCAAGCCGAAACCCTCGCCCTCACCTCGCGTGCTTTCTACAACAATGTGTTGGGCGAATGGGAAGAATACATGTGCAAGCTGCTTGGTTACGACAAAATGCTACCGATGAACTCCGGAGCCGAAGCCGACGAAACCGCGCTGAAACTGGTGCGCAAATGGGCTTACAAGGTCAAGGGCATTCCGCGTAATGAAGCCAAAATTGTGGTTTGCAACGGCAATTTCCACGGACGCACCATCACCATCGTTTCCATGTCATCCGACCCGGATGCCTACAACGACTACGGTCCTTACACTCCGGGCTTTGTTAACATCCCCTACAACGACCTGCAGGCCCTGGAGCAAGCTTTGCAAGATCCCAATGTGGCCGGCTTTTTAGTGGAGCCCATTCAGGCCGAAGCCGGGGTTTATGTTCCTCAGGATGGTTTCCTGAAGAATGCCTCCGAGCTGTGTAAAAAGTACCAGGTTCTTTTTGTGGCCGACGAGGTACAAACCGGCCTGGCCCGTACCGGCAAAATGCTGGCCTGCGACCACGAAAATGTGCGCCCCGACATTTTAATTCTGGGCAAAGCCATTTCCGGAGGCATGTTTCCGGTGTCGTGTGTGCTGGCCGATGATGAAATTATGCTGACCATTAAACCCGGCGAACATGGGTCGACCTACGGCGGCAACCCCATTGCAGGCAAGGTAGCCATGGCGGCTTTGGATGTTATTCAGGAAGAAAAGCTGGCGGAGAATGCCACCAAAATGGGCGAGATTTTTCGCGAGTCCATGCGCGCTATTCCTTCTGAAATGATTGAAACCGTGCGCGGAAAAGGCTTATTAAATGCCATTGCCATTAAGCCCCTCAAAGGCAAAACCGCCTGGGATGTGTGCCTGGCCATGAAAGAAAACGGGATTTTGGCCAAGCCCACCCACGAGCACATCATCCGCTTTACACCGCCGTTAATTATTAATGAAGCGCAGATGACGGAAGCCATTGAGCGGATCAAAAAAACATTTGACGAGTTTGGTTTTTAGTGTACAACATGTATTCATGTTGAAGGGGAAGCTGGGTGCTTCCCTTTTTTTTATAAAAAAAATGAGCCAACCTTTTTTAAAGGCTGGCTCCGGGTTTAATGTTATTTACATCAAAACGACTTAGCGCTTTGCTTTCTTTTCTCTCTTCTCGGCTTTCTTTTCTTTAGCTGTTTTGAGAGGTTCTTTCTTCTCGCTTTTCTTAGCATCGTGTGATTTTGCCATAATTTTTCCTTTTAAAAGGTTCATATTGAAATAAACGAACAAGTGGATTACCCATTTATTCCGGAAGTAAAATTACACTTTAAATCAATCTGAAAGATCAATCCAACTATTTTTATGATGCTAAAAAAACAAACGCTCAACGCAATTGTTTTCCAGCGAATTACCTCCAATCCCTAAAAACATACCTCAACACCGCCGGAATGCATGATCTAAGCCATCCCCCCACTCTCCAACCGTGTGGATTTGACCTTCATCGCCCTGAATACGCCCTCCCGCTTCCCGAAAAATCAGGCCCATACCCTGCGCAGCTGCTCCACTTTTGCGGATTCTCCGCCCATGCCATGGGCACGATTTCCGGCTTTGCGGATTGTCCGCCCATGCCATGGGCAAGGTTTCCGTAACTGCGGATTGGTTGCCCACGCCATGGGGAAGCTTTCCGTAACTGCGGATTCCTTCCACAGGCCATGCTTGTTCGCATGGCTTACCGGGAGCCTTTGCCATGAGCTTCAGTCTTCATTTTATTTTTCGGGGACCAGATGCAAAATCATCAGCCTCCTCGAAAAATATGTTGATGAACATAGTTTTGGTATTGACTTTCGTTTTTCAATCCTCTAATTTGCATAAGAATTGCAAGTAGTTAATTTAAAACTCTCCGACAATGACTAAAATTATTCCCTTCACCCCACATAATCTGCGCAACAATGAGCACTTTCAATTTATGACCGAAGTGGATCAGCTGGTCACCGTTGTTCCTACCGAATTACTTCCTCTGAATAACGTGTATCCCCGGTTTAAAGAGGCCCTGACCCTAGAAGATGAGGCTTTGCGGGTGGAGCAAGGCAGCTTGAAAACCGAAACGCTTGGCGAAAGCGATGTCCGGCGCGACCAGATTTGGAGTGCGCTGCGTGGACGAGTGGAATCGACCCTGCTAAGCCCGGTTGCCGAAGAATCGGAAAGTGCCAAGGTGCTGATGCGGGTGATCGACTTGTACGGCAACATTCGGCAAATGGCCTATAAGGAAGAAACTTCGGCCCTTACCAACCTGGTGAGCGATTTGCTGTTACCGGTCAACGAGGAACACCTGAACCGCCTGGGCATTCAGTCATGGGTGACGGCATTAAAAAATGAAAATGACCAGTTTCAGGCCATTACCCAGGAACGGGTGAGTGAGCTGGCCGATCGTAAGGAGGGCGATGTGCGGGGCATCCGCCTAACCGTTGATCCGATTTACCAGGAACTGGTAGATACCTTGAATGCCGCCATCATTTTGAATGTGGCCACGCCCGAAGCCCAAAACCTGGTAAAAGAACTCAATGTGGTTATAAAAGCATACAAAACCCTACTGGCTGCCCGCAGTGGCCGTAAGGATGCCAAAGAAAAAATGAAAGAGGTTTAAATAATTTGATGTTTGGGAAAAGACAATCTGTTTAGGAGAATTATTGAGTTTAGTTGATTTTCTTTTTGTTTTACCTGCAGGATTTTACCTTCTGCAGGTTTTTTTCGGCCTCACACCGCAGGGACATTGCCAAAAGAACAGGGCCTTGTTTCAACAAAAAAGAAACAAGGCCCTGCCCAATGCTTTTCAAAAAGCACCTATTCTTCGGTCAGCAACAAGCTTGGAATACCTTCCAGCCCATCCACCGCAATTTCGTAATTGTGTTTGTAATTCAGAATGTACAAGCCCCGGTTCATAAATCCGCCATAGCGACTCACCCGGTCAAAATAAAATTCCGCCTGGTTCAAGGCCACATGATGATAAGGCAGGCAATCGGTAAAGTTTTCGCCATACTGAAACAAGGCCGACATAAAATAATAAGCCACATCATACCCCTGGAAGCTGAACTGGTTGGGTTCGGCTGAAAAATTACGCCGGAAACTTTCAACAAACCGGTTCGTCAGCGGAGCCTGGTAGTTGATATAATACGGGCTCAGCAAATGCAGGTTGGTATGATGAAAATACTCGGGTTGAATACTGTTGTATCGCTGAAAGTTGGACAAGCCAACCAGGGTCACCGGATAATCTTCGGCCAGCGAATTGATGTTGGACACCGCCACACTCACCTGCGCCTCTGTGGCCGATGGAATGATAAAGACATTCTCGCGCGTTTTGCTCAAAATGCGGCGCAAGCCCCAATAGCCTTCCCGACTGAAATTGTATTCCTGAAAACGTACATCGCGGTCGCCCTCTAAAAAGGCCGACGCAAAAAATTTCTCCCGGCACAGGTCAACCAGCGTGGCTTCGGGCAAATGCTTATACTCCCCCATTTCCAGCACGATCAGGTTCTTGTTGAAATATTCTTCTCCGATGTAATCCGCGGTTTCCCGCACCAGGTAATCCTTGGTTGGGTTAATTTTGAAGTACCACGGATTGCGGGTTTCAAAATCGCCTGCCGATGACAGCGGCGACACCATGGGGATTTGGTTCCGAAGGGCAAAATCAGCAACCGGTCCCTGCAACTCCGGGAAAACCGGCCCAATGATTAGGTCCACTTCCTGAAACACGTCCAGGCGAATCAGCGAATCCACCACCGCCTGTTTCTGATTGGTGTCAAACACGTGCAACTGCACATTCATGCCGGCCCGCTGCAAGCTATCAACCGCCAGCAAAACGCCTTCGTAAAAATGAACGAAATTTTCTGAACGGGGATAAATAATCTTTTCATTGCGGATTTTAAACGTATCAGCCGGCAGCTCTTCCGGGCTGGCAAACTGACTCATAAAATCGGCATCCTGCAGCATTTGCTCTTTGGTCATGCGTACCCGGTTTACCGTATCATTGGCCTCCAGGTACAGGGGCAAAAGCAAAGCCACATCGTATTTTTTAAACCGTGCCTGGTCGCTCGCCTCACAAGCTAAAGGACGCTCCTGAGCAACAACCTGCACCGAGTAGTCCAAAGGCTGTAGCCTTGCCGGAGCTTCTTCCCGCGGCATTTCTTCCGGCTCCTCCTCCTCAAGCGCCTCCTCGGCAACCATTGGCTGAGGCGCCGCTTCCACTTCATTCGGAATCAAAATGGTTTCGCCGGCCATTAAGCCGCGGTAGCCCAACACCGGATTGCTCTTTTTAATGGAAGTAATCTTGACCTGGTATTGATTGGATATGCTGTAAAGCGTTTCGCCACGGGCAACCACGTGCTTGGTGAAGGCCTCCTCGTTAACCGGTGCCACCTGAATATCGGGCACCTCTTCGGTAACCGGAATCTTAATGCGTAAGCCAGCCTGCAAACCATGCTCCAGTGCCGGGTTGTATTTTTCCAGCACATCGCGCGTCACATGGTATTCACGCTCCAGCCTCCAAAAGGTTTCTCCCGATTCCACCAAATGAATAAAGAATTCCTCGCCTGCCGGAACATCAGTCACCGCTTCGAACGCTTTTTCCGGAATGGTGAGCTCCATGCCAATACGCAGGCTTTCCTTCACCTTCGGGTTAGCCTTAATCAGATCAGCAATGGAACAGTTGTATTTTTTGGCAATCGAATAAAGTGTCTCATCACCCACCACCCGATGCTTGGTTACTGGTGCGGTAACTTCCTGCTCCGCTCTGGCACGTCTTGCTTCCCGGTTTTCACGAATTCGTTTCAAATCATTCGCATCCGGAATAAGCAAGGTTTGTCCTCTTTTCAAGCCCTTTTCTTCCAACTGCGGATTGTACTTCACGATATCGGCCACCTCCAGGTTGAAGCTTTTGGCAATAAAGTGCAAGGCATCTTTCCGCTTCACCCGGTAAGAATGAAACGAAGGCAGCTCGTCCAACTGGGGCTGCTCTTCCGTTTTTGGGGCAACCGTTTCGGTGCTTTCAGCCACCGGTATGCGCAATTCCTGACCGGTTTTCAGGCCAAAAATCAAACTCGGATTCGCATTGAGCAAATCCTTGCGATCCACCGAATAAGCTTTGCTAAGCGAAAAGATCGTTTCTCCCTTTTCAACCACATGAATCAGGAAGGTTTGACCATCTTCCTGAATTCGTCGTTCTTGTGCGTAAAGCTGAAATCCTAAGAAAAATACTAGAAGGGTAATTATAATGCGATTCTTCATTGTTGTAAATTCGATTTAGCATGGTCAAACTTAATGACCCATTTTTGCAATTTCACAAAAATAAGATTTCTCGATTGATCTTCACCCCAAGAACGTGTTAAAAAGCATTTAATTGTACGTTCGCACCGCCTTGCTAGAAACTCTTCTGACTAAAATATTTCATGAACTGAGCACGCTCATACAGGGTGGCATCGGCTTCGCCAACGGCCAGTTTCCCTTTAAAATCGGCAACTGAAGAATAGCCTTTTTCATCCATCCAGGCCGCAATTTGCTGGTTCATTTCCGTCACCACAGCCGCTCCGTTGGTATACAATACCGAAGCAATCTGAACAGCATTCGCACCTGCCAGCAAAAACTTGATAGCTGTTTCGGCCGAATGAACACCGGTTGTTGCCGCCAAAGGACAAGCCGTTTTGGAGGCCATAATTCCGGTCCAGCGCAAAGGCATTAAGTAATCGCTCGGGTTGCTGAGGACATCGGCACCAACCACTTCTTCCTGGTTAATATCAATGTCAGGCGAATAAAAACGATTGAATAAGCTGATTCCGCTGACGCCTGTTTCAGACAATCGCTGAATCATTCCGGCCAGGTTGGAGAAATAATGGCTGATTTTAATCGACACCGGAATAGACACTGTTTTCAATACTTCAGCAATTGTTTTGAAATAAAACTGCTCGCTGGCTTCATTGCTTTTCGTCACATCCGAAGGCAAGGCAAACAGGTTCAGCTCCAAGGCATCCGCTCCGGCCTCTTCCAGCTTCTTGCTAAAAACAACCCAATCAACCGTGCTAACGCAGTTTACGCTAGCCACAATGGGCACATCAACCGCCTGCTTGGCTTGACGAATCAGGCTGGTATAATCTTTCAGATTTTCATCTCTGATGATATAATCAAAATAATCCATGTACTCCGGATCGGGTTCCAAAGCTTTGCGCTTGGACAACTCCTCCTGAAGCTGGGCATCAATCTCCTCTTCAAACAACGATTTAAGGACAATCGCTCCCACACCGGCTTGAGCCAGTTTTTTGATTTGTTCCAGATCTCCAGTCATGCTGCTGCTGGCAGCAATCACCGGGCTTTTTAATTCTAATCCGAAGAATTGGCTTGTTAAATTGGCCATATGCTTGTTTTTTCTTGATTCATATTTGGGGTTTCTGACTTTTAGCAAGCAAAAACCGACCTTATTATTTACCTGCTCCAGTTAATTGCCGGAAGCTTCTGTTGCCCGCTCCTTCAATTTTCCCTGAAGGTAGTTATTCATGCCGGCAGCCGCTTTACGTCCGTCGCCCATGGCCAGAATTACTGTGGCTCCTCCACGTACAATATCGCCACCGGCAAACAGTTCCGGAATAGAGCTTTGCATGGTTTCCGGGTCAACCTCAATGGTTCCCCAACGGCTCACCTTCAGTTCAGGCAACTCAGATGGCACCAGCGGGTTCGGCGAAACGCCAATAGCAACCACAACCACATCCACCGGGATGTCATATTCTGATCCTTCAACCACCACCGGACGACGACGTCCTGAGGCATCGGGCTCACCCAGCTCCATTTTCTGAACACGCATGCGGTTTACCCGTCCGTTTTCATCGGCAAAATATTCAACCGGATTGGTCAGGTTCAAAAACTCAATACCTTCTTCTTCGGCATGCAAAACTTCTTCAACCCGGGCCGGCATTTCTTCCCGCGAACGACGATAAATGATCATGGCTCGCTCGGCACCTAAACGCTTGGCAGTACGCACCGAGTCCATGGCCGTATTTCCACCACCTACTACAGCAATGTTCTTACCGCGAAGGACTGGCGTGTCAAATTCTTTTTCGGCTGCATGCATCAAATTCACACGCGTCAGGTATTCGTTGGAAGACAAAATTCCATTGTAGTTTTCTCCCGGGATATTCATAAAGCGAGGCAAGCCTGCTCCACTGGCCACGAAAAACGCCTGATAACCTTCTTCTTTCAAATCATCAAAAGAAGCCGTACGTCCAACGATGAAATTCCGTTCAAATTTCACACCCATGTTTTCAAGGCTTTCCAGTTCCACATCCACCACGCGGTTGGGCAAACGGAATTCGGGGATACCGTACTTCAATACGCCACCAATTTCGTGCAGCGCTTCGAAAACAGTTACATCATATCCCAATTTGGCCATGTCGCCGGCAAAAGACAGGGAAGCTGGTCCAGAGCCAATCGCAGCCACTTTGATGTTGTTTTTAGCTGCCGTTTCAGGCACAGAAACCGCACCACTGTTTTGCTCATAATCAGCCGCAAAACGCTCAAGATAACCAATGGCTACCGGTTCTTTTTTCAGTTTCAGCGTGTAAAAGCACTGGGCTTCACATTGTTTTTCCTGTGGACAAACACGTCCGCACACCGCCGGAAGGGCCGAAGTTTCCTTAAGCGTTTTAGCTGCTTCAAGCACTTCGCCACGCTCAATATTTTTAATAAACTTTGGAATGTTAATGCTAACCGGGCAACCTTCAATACAGGTTGGGTTTACACAGTCCATACAGCGTGAGGCCTCAGCACGGGCACTGGCTTCGTCCAGCCCGAGGTTCACTTCACGATCCTGGTATTTAATTCGTTCCAACGGATCAAGACCGGGCATCACTACCCGCTCGCGCATGGTCCGTTCTTTATTTTTAAGTTGTGAACGGAGCTCTACACGCCATTCTGTATCGCGTTCTATTTTTAAGTATTCTTTCATTTCAATTTCCGTTTAATGCAATTCCAACAAAGACTCACCCAGCAACTGGATGGTCGTGCAATCATCCATTGGCCTGCTCCCAGGCTTCTTTTTCTTCGGCCATATAGCCGCCCAGGCGCTGAATCAGCTCATCAAAATCAATTTTGTGGGCGTCAAACTCAGGTCCGTCAATGCAGGTAAATTTGGTTTCACCTCCGACATTGGCTCGGCAGGCGCCACACATACCTGTTCCATCCACCATCACCGCATTCAGACTGGCTTGTGTTGGAATATTATATTTTTTGGTGAGTAAGGCAGTGAATTTCATCATCACAGCTGGTCCAATGGCCACGCACTCATCAATCTGCTCGCGCTTAATGACTTCTTCGGCACCAGTCGTTACCAACCCTTTATTTCCGTATGATCCATCATCGGTCATAATAATTACCTCATCGGACCATTGACGAATTTCATCTTCCAGAATTATCAAATCTTTGGAGCGGGCTGCCAACACGGTTACAACGCGGTTACCTGCTTTTTTAAACCCTTCCACAATCGGCAGCAAAGGCGCAATACCAACCCCACCGCCACAAGCCAGAATGGTTCCGGCCTGGTGAATGTGTGTTGCTTTTCCCAGCGGCCCCACCAAGTCCAGGATGCTGTCTCCCGGATTCATTTCACACAAACGGGTAGAACTTACGCCTACTTTTTGAACTACCAGGGTAATCGTGCCTGCATTCTTATCTGCCTGAGCAATCGTCAGCGGAATTCGTTCTCCTTGCTCATCAATCCGCAAAATGATAAAGTGTCCCGGCTTTCGTGCACGGGCAATCCGCGGAGCATGAACAACCAATTTCACAACTTTTTCCGAAAACGACTCTTTTTCAACTATTTGATACATCGTTAAATCACTATTTTTATTTTTAAGCCTAATTTGGCAGGTCAAAAATAGTAATGTCTTCGTAAAATCAGGGGGCCCCCTGGCCATTTCATGCTAATTTATATTCATTCTTACAATGACTAACCAACGGATTGGGCGTTTAAATTAATCTTATTGCAAAATCTGCCCATAAAGCAAAAGGGCTGCCCAAAATTCATGTATATTTGAGGTTCGTTTTTTTCAAAAACAGGCTGTTTCTTTTTAATCCGCTTTTATTAGATGGCACAAGAATTAATCATTGGACTCACCGAACACCGGACATTTGGCTACTTATACCAGGCTTTTTTAATCGAAAAAAAAGTCTCCTTCTACAGCATCATCAAATTGATAAAACCGCATGATCTGAATGACCTGACACTAAGCAGCCAGGAGCAGGAACTGGTGCGGCTAACCGACCGGTACAGTGATGAGAATCTGGTTAAAAAATTCTCGAAGAAGAAAGAATCCTCTAAGTTTTTTCAACAGATGGATCAGGGGCTTTTTCAGGAACACATCAGCCCTTATATTGACCGATACATGCGGCAAATTTCACTTTTGTTAATGGAGCAAAATACACGGCTGTTTTTCAAACAAGCTAAATATGCCAATTTGTATGAAGAAGATCAGATCAAGGTGCCCGAACAGTATTCGAGGGCGACCTTTTGTTTTGACCGGACAGCCGAAGGTACCCGCTATTCGCTTGAAATAAAGCACAACAACAAGCCACTGAACATTCTTCATAAAAACTTGACCATCGTAACCAGCCAGCCCTGCAGCTTTGTTTTGCAAAACCAGCTTTACCTTTTTCAACACATAAGTGCCAAAAAGCTGGTTCCTTTCATGGAAAAGGACATTATCTTCATCCCCAAAGCCGTGGAAGAAAAATACTTCCAAACCTTTGTGCTGAACATGATTAAAACCTACCCGGTACGCGCTTCGGGTTTTAGTATCGAGGAGTGTTCCGGCAACAAAAAAGCCCTGTTATCGCTGGAGCCCAACCTTCAATTGGAAGCGGTGTTTCTGCCCAAATTCAACTACGGCGACACGGAGTACCTGGCCAACAGCAAATCATCGGTGTCTGTCACCCTCGAAAAAGAACAGGATAACTACACCTTCAAAAAATACATGCGTGATCATTCGTGGGAAGGTCAGTTGCTACATCTGCTTCAGGAGTTGGGGCTTCAGGAAAAGGATGGCATTTATTTCCCCAAAGGGGCTGACCTGCTTGATGGCACCGACCGGCTGTTTGAACTCCTCAAGTGGCTGAACAAACACAAAGAGACGCTCCTGGAGGCTGGATTCGAATTACAACAAAACCAATACGAGAAGCGCTACTCGACCGAAAGCCAGGACCTGCAAGTCGAAATAAAAACCAAAGAAGATTGGTTTGATATTTATGCCAAGGTTCGTTTTGGCGACTACGAAATTCCCTTCATTAAGCTGAAGCGAAATATTTTGAACGGCATTCGCGAGTTTGAACTTCCCAATGGTGAAGTCGCAATTTTACCCAAGGAATGGTTCGCCGAATATGAAGACCTGCTTCCATTTGTAAAACAGGAAGGGCACGCCATGCAGCTGCAAAAGCACCATTACCAGTTGCTCAAAAAAAGGGTGAAAGGCATTGATAAAAGCTTTTTTCAACGCCTGGACAAAATCAGTGAGTCAGCTTCCGAGCCGGTGGCGGTTCCGGCCAACATTCAGGCCAAACTTCGCACATACCAGGAAGAAGGTTTTTCGTGGATGTACCGCCTGTACGAACACCAGTTTGGCGGATGCCTGGCCGACGACATGGGGTTGGGAAAGACGCTTCAAACACTGACTTTGCTGCTCAAGCTTAAGCGCATGAAACGACAAATCATTGTTCCAGAACAAACAGAATCGGACAAGCAATTGGCTATTTTCAACAACGAACAGCCCCCTAAAGAAGAAACGCAGGCCGCCTCGCTGATTGTGATGCCCACTTCGCTGGTTCACAACTGGGAAAATGAGATTAAAAAATTTACACCTTCTTTAAAGGTATATAAACATGTAGGTATTCAACGCAAAAAAACACTCAACCTGAAAGGTCTGATTTCGTACTACGATATTATACTGACCACTTACGGAACGGTTCGCAACGACCACGAACTGTTAAGAGAACATGAGTTTTTCTACCTGATTCTGGACGAAAGTCAGAATATTAAAAACTCAGGTTCGAAAACCTACCAAACCATCACGAAGCTAAAAGCCAAACACCGGCTGGTGCTTACCGGAACTCCCATTGAAAATTCGCTTTCAGATTTATGGTCGCAAATCAACTTTCTGAACAAGGGTCTGCTGGGCAATCAGGCTTATTTCAAACGTGAATTCATTACGCCCATCGAGAAGAAAAACGATCCGGACAAACAGGCAAAACTTCAAACCCTTATTCGCCCCTTTGTTTTACGACGCAAAAAAGAGGATGTGGCCCGCGATCTTCCGCCCCTGACCGAGCAAATACGTTACTGCGGGATGTCGAAAGAACAACAACGTTTTTACGACAAGGAAAAGTCAATTATTCGCAACAACATTTTGCAGAACATTGAACAGGAAGGCATCCAAAAGTCGGCCATTGTTATTCTTCAGGGGCTCACAAAGCTCCGGCAATTAGCCAATCATCCATCCATGCTGAATGATGACGAGCAAGCTGAATCGGGTAAATTCGATGAGATTTTCCGCAGCTTATCCAACCTGATGGCTGAAAAACACAAGGTGCTAATTTTCTCTTCTTTCGTGAAACATTTAGATCTTTTAAAAGAAAAAATTGAAGCTCAAAAGTGGAAATACTCCTTGCTAACCGGCCAAACCAGCAAACGGGAGGAAGTCATTAAAAGCTTTCAGGAAGATCCCGAAAACCGGATTTTTCTTATTTCGCTAAAAGCAGGCGGAGTTGGATTAAACCTCACCTCGGCCGACTATGTTTTCATCATTGATCCGTGGTGGAACCCGGCCGCCGAAAACCAGGCCATCAACCGGGCTCACCGCATTGGGCAAGACAAAAAAGTCTTCGTTTACCGCTTCATCACCGAAGGCTCCATCGAAGAAAAAATACAACTTTTAAAAGAACGAAAATCGTCTTTGGCCGAGAAGTTTATCAATTCCAATAACCCATTCCAGGCCATTACTCAAAAAGAGATCATGAACCTTTTGAGCTAATTTTTCAGGATCCGTGTAACAAAATGAAGCCTGAGCGAACTCATGATCAACAAAACAAAAAAGCCATAGTTTTGCCATTTCAACGACTAAAATCCAATCAATAATGAAAATAGTACAATACACCCTTTTATTTTTTCTGATTTCAACACTGAGTTTTGCTCAGAAAAAGTCATTAACCCTGGAAGATGCCGTAATTGGCCGATCAAGTTACTTACGCCCCGAATCTCCGAGGTCACTGCAATGGCAGGACAGCAAACACTATGTCCTGGTTGAAAACGACACGCTGTTTCAGTATTCGGTGCCCAAAAACCAAAAAGAAGTTTTACTTACACTGAACGACCTGACACAAGCAGAATCCAATCAGGAAGACTGGTCTTTTTCCAGCTTTCCGTCTTTTTCATTTGTAAACTCCAATACCATTCGCTTCTGGAAGTCGCGCCAGATGATTCTTTTCAATCTCGCAGACAAGAAAATTGATCAGAAGCTGTCGCTTCCCGAAACGGCTCAAAACATTGATTTTTGCGACGCCAGTCTCAGCCTGGCCTATACAAAAGGGCAAAACCTGTATATGAAAAATGCTCAAGGCGAGAAACAAATTACGTTTGACACAGCCGAAGGAGTTCTGAATGGACATTACGTTCATCGTCGGGAGTTTGGCATTAGTAAAGGTATTTTCTTTTCGTCCACCGGAACCAAAATTGCTTTTTACCGAAAAGACGAAAGCATGGTAAAGGATTATCCGCTGGTTGATTACATGGCCCGCCAAGCCGAACACAAGCCTGTAAAATACCCCATGGCCGGCATGACCAGCCACCAGGTAACCGTGGGCATCTATGATATGACAACCGGAAAAACTCATTTTTTTAACACTGGACAACCCGATGACCACTACCTCACCAACATCAGCTGGGGGCCGCAGGATGACTTCATCTACCTGGCCGAGCTTAACCGCGAACAAAACCACATGCAGCTAAACCAATACGCGGTGGCAAGTGGCGAAAAGGTTAAAACATTATTTGAAGAAACAAGCACAACTTACGTTGAACCTCAGCACCCGATTGTCTTTTCTGAAAAAAATCCGGAGCAGTTTTACTACTGGTCACGGAAAGACGGCTGGTTTCACCTTTACCTGTACGACACCACTGGGAAACAAATCAAGCAAATCACTCGTGGCAACTGGGAGGTAACTGATTTTTATGGAGCCGACAACCAGTTTGTTTATATTCAAGCCACCAAGGAAAATCCGACGGAGCGTCATTTATACCGCGTGAAAATTTCCAATGGAGTCATGACCCGCTTGGATGAAGCAGCAGGAACACACCGCGGCAGCTTTTCTCCCGATAAAAACTACCTCATTGACAACTGGAGCGGGTATGCAGTTCCGGGCAAGGCAGACCTGATTGCCACTAACGGACGATTCGTGAGCAACATTCATACGGCCGAAGATCCGGCTGCGGACTACGCCTTTGGTAAAAATGAAATTTTCACCATCAAAGCAGCCGATGACTCAACAGACTTGTACTGCCGAATGATTTTGCCCCCCAACTTCGACTCGTCTAAAAAATATCCTGCCATAATTTACGTCTACGGTGGCCCACACGCCCAACTGGTAAACAACACCTGGCACAATGCCGTAAGCTGGTGGCAATATTATATGGCATCCAATGGCTACATTCTGTTTACGGTGGATAGCCGGGGATCTGCCAATCGTGGTGAAGCCTTTGAAAATGTTATCCACCGCAAGTTGGGGCTGACAGAAACCGAAGACCAGATGGAAGGAGCCAACTACCTAATGAACCTTCCCTATGTTGATGCCGACCGAATCGGAGTACATGGATGGAGTTACGGCGGTTTTATGACCTTAAACCTGATGCTGCGCCATCCCGAAACATTTAAGGTTGGTGTATCCGGTGGTCCGGTTGTCGACTGGAGCATGTACGAAGTTATGTATGGCGAACGCTACATGGACACTCCCCAGGAAAATCCGGAAGGTTACCAGGAAACCAATATGGTGAACCATGTTGAAAACCTGCAAGGCAAATTATTGCTGATTCATGGTGCACAAGACGAAACGGTGGTGATGCAGCACAGCATGAAGTTTTTACGTGAATGTGTGAAACAAAACAAACCAGTTGACTTCTTCCCCTACCCGATACATGAGCATAATGTATACGGCAAAGACCGCCTTCACCTGATGAATAAAATAAGCCAGTATTTTTTCGACTACTTATAATACAATCGATCCATGAAGACTATGACACGATAGTCTTCATGGATCGACCACTTTTGAAAGACCGGCTTTCGGATAAGCTCAACCGTACCTTCCAATCATCCTATGAGAACTATTCAAAGCGAAGCATGTCTGGTTTTCGGGGTTGAAAATTATAAAACTGGCTCTTGGTCCGTTCATTAAGTTCAAAGCCAAACGTTCCAATATCTGCCGGGTGATTAGGAAACCAGGACAAACGCAGCTGCAACGTCTGAAAAACCAGGTTTTCATTTCGAATGCGCACACCAGCCCCAACACCGGCATAATAATCCTGGGTAAAAATTAAGTGCTTGTTTGATCCGATAATTCCGAGATCAACAAAACTGAAGAACGCAAAATTAAAGTCAAGCACGTGCCTGGGCGGAAAAACCACAGACTCAAAGCAGAGAAGCAAACGTTGCTTTCCTAGAGGTAATCGGCTTCCAAAGCCCCGAATCCCGTCTTCACCTCTTAATGACAACTCTTCAAGCTCAAAACGCCGAATACCTAAAAGGTAATTCAGCTTGATAAACTGTCTGAACCCTTTATTCCCGAAGGCATAAAGCCTGGAAATATAGCTTCCGTCAACTTCAATCTGGCCCTGCTCAAACCTGTTCGATCGAAAAAAGCCACCAATTCCAGCTGAGGCATGCAAATAGGATGGTTTGTATTTGATGAAATTTCCAGAAGAAAAATACAAATGCGAATACCAACGATTGTTGAACTCATTGTCATCAAAGCCCAACACCCACTCATGCAGGTAGCCTTTAGGAATATCCTCCGTAATTCCATAGCTGTAAATTAAGTGGTCGCGAAAATAGCGCCTCTTGGACAAGCTCAGGCTTGCCAGGTAGAATTTTGAATCGGCAAAATATTGATTATTCATCGGATCAGGCTCCGGGCGTTTGAAAAAATCGTAAAAACGCGCCCGCCCGGAAAAAACAAGCTGCTTATTTCTATTTAACTCGCCTTCAAATAACTGAAAAGCATAACCGGCCCACACATCGTAATACCGATAATCCAGCTCATCAAAGTTCACGATAATCGGGCCGTCATCAATCAGCCGGTCAGCCCGATTCCAGCGCGCAGCTGTAAAACCGCCTCCCCACTTGGTTGTCGATCGCAGAAACTCTTTATCAAAAACGAAGGACAATCCTTTCCGGCGGTATGTATCTGCATACCCTAGCGAGATATTCATAAAATTACCGCCGATGTTATTAATCGTATAAAATCCCTCGAAGCCAATATATGGTTGCTCCTCCACATGACCGACGACCTTAGCTGACAACTGATGACCGATTCCCCAAATATTCTGATTATACATTTCAAGACTGGCAGCGCGCAGTCCGTCCAAATAGCCGCCCACACCAAATGAGAAGACATCTTTGGTCAACACTGTCACATGAACGTGATCCTGAATTAAAGAATCCTGGTCAACCAAAATTCGAACATCTTTAATAAAGGGCAACCTCCGGATAATCCGTTCGTTGTCCAACAAATAATCTACATTCAGCGTATCGCCCGGATGTACCAGAATGTTTTTCCGAATAATCCGCTCATTGGTCTGCGTATGCAGTTTATTGGCTGTTTGTCCTAGCCAGCTGTGACTCACCCTTGCTGTATCCGAGAAAGATGGGCCAATAATATCCAACTGCTTAATTTTCACAGAGGCGATGGTTTTTCCCTCCAAAGCCCCCATACGTAAAAGTTCTTGTTCTATTTGTTGCTGATCTTTCGTCTTCCCATCGGTAATTAAATTATCATACATCAGCCGGGTAAACCGATGACGATAGGCTTTATGCTTCAAACTGTCATAAAACTGCTCCGAAGTGTTTGCTTTCAAAACAGAATCCTGCTTTTGCTCCTGTGCATATCCCCCAGCCACAAACAACCAGAGCCCACCAAATAATATCCATTTAAGCTGCCAATTCACAAAAACCTTTTTTTAGAATCATGTTCCTAGTTATTACCAAACGATAAAATTGGGTTCGAATTATCTTTTAATGCTCAACAGAGCAGTAATAAATCCCCAGTCTTTTATCTTCCATTAAAATACATTAAAAAATGACACATCAGTAAACCCCGAAATATATTTAGATAAAAAACATGCATCAAAATTCAATACCGGAAGGCACGACAAGGCTCTTTTGTTATTAACTTTGCCCTTGCATGTCAAAGATTAAGAAACTATACAAAGAAAACATTTACGGTATAATTGGAACATTATGCTTCCACATTTTACTGGTAAGCAGCTTTTTACTAGCCGAGGTAAACTTAAAAGGCGAAGTGAAGGAAGAACCCATCATTCTTGATTTTACCGACATGGAAGAACTGGAAGAGCCAGTAGTTGAAGAGTTGGCGGAAGAAAAAGAAGATGAAAACACGCCTGCTAATGAAACTGAGCAGACGCAAGCGTCCTCCAGAAGCAACCAAGCCGTGAATGATGCGCCAATGAAAGATCCGTTTTTTGATGAAGAGTACCAGAAAGAAATTGCAGAGGCACAGAAACTCGTAGCCGATGTAAATAAACAACTTGCCAAGGAAGTCAAGCAACTGGAGGAATTTGCGATGCCTGAAGAAACAACCGAAGGCATGGATCCGGACTCCATTAAAAATACCATTTACTCCGGCGAAAGCAACATTCACTATTTTCTTGAGAATCGTTACCACCTGCGTCTGCCAATTCCGGTTTATCTGGCACAGGGAGGAGGACTTGTCGTGGTTGATATTGTTGTTAATCCACGAGGCAAAGTCATTCAAGCCGAAGTAAGGAAAAATGCAAACCTCAAAGACCCCATGCTGGAGGTTTACGCCAAGCAAGCTGCAGAACGAACTGTTTTTAACACAGATAAGTCGGCTCCCGCCCAACAAAAAGGCACCATTTCTTACACCTTTGTGGCTCAATAATCGGAATTTTGTAAGATAAAACAATTTTTTAACATCAATTAACAGATTTTTAACTCGAGTTAATGTTTTAAAGCATATCTTTGTAGTACGTTTTTTTTCATAAGTTTAGGTTTAGTTAGGTTAGTTAGTTTAGTGAGAAAAGGTAGGCCAGAGGGTCTACCTTTTTGTTTTTATCCCCTTTTGAAATTTCCACTCCTCCAATTCAAAGTCACTTTCTGCAATTAAATCTCCGGAGTTTCTCGACGACACAAATCGACCTCATCCAACAAGGCTATCCCGAATTATCCTCATTAAAAATAAAACGACAAATCCGCCATATTATCACATTCGTTCAATTCAACCCAGGCCCTTCAAGACCACACAAATTATTTTAAACCCTCAGCATTTTGAGTCAACTAATTTTGTACTTTTATTCTCAGTCTCAACTAAAACAATTAGCCAAACGCCAATATATGAAGCAGAGAACGCCCATGTACCTATTTGCATTTTCAACATTTTATAAGCATATTTAACACGAAATCGGAAGTTTTCAGAACGCATTAACTATGCTATAATACACCTTCAGAAAACCCGAGAGAATGAGAAAACGAGCTGGAAAGACATTATAAAGAATTAAATAGAGAAAATGATTAATTATACGAATGAAGAACTTCTTCACGGAATTCTTAGGAACGACAATTTAATTCTCCAGTACATCTATAAGAATTTCTTTTATAAGATTAATTTCTTTATAAAAAAGAATAGCGGGGATGATGAAGATTCCAATGACATCTTCCAGGAAGCGATTATTATCATCTATCGAAAATTGAAAGCCAACGATCTCGTGCTCGATTGCTCATTCGAAACCTATATCTACTCTGTTTGCCGTTTTTTGTGGTTGAAACAACTTGAAAAACGTAAAAACGAGCGTGAAAAGATTCAAGACAACCACGAATTCAACGAAGACATTTACGACAGTGGCTTTGAAGAAACAGCTGAAATGAATGAAAAATACAAGCTGTATCAAAAGCATTTCAAAAATCTCGGCAAAGACTGTCAAAAAATACTCCAGCTCTTTTTTGATAAAGTACCATTAAAACAAATTGCACAGGTCATGGGCTACCAAAGCGAGAAATACGCCAAGAAAAGGAAGTACAAGTGTAAAGAGTATTTGGTGAAAAGCATCAAACAGGATATTGAGTACAAAAAGATCCTGGAAGACAATGCTTAATTGCTTTGACTAACCTTCAATTACAGATTAAGGTCAGTTTTTCTTCACATGCAATGAGCTGAAAAGCAAATCCACAAAGGCATCCAAGCGAAAAAAACTCAAAACAAGGGTTACCTTTTGGGCAATTCCGGAATAAAGAAGTGAAAATGATAAAATACACGATCCGGTAATTTCCCACGAAATACTGGTGGCTTCTGATTCCAACGTAATTCTACAAGAACATTGAATTGCAAGATTTCGGCACGTCTCAACGGCAGGACACTCCTGTTCAAATGATCGTCTCGATAATCCAATCTTACAATTTTGCTCAGCAACCAATTTTACGGACCATGTGTGACTTGAGATCAACGGATTTCAAAGAACGAGTAATTATTAGACCAATTCCGGAAATAGCTAAAAGCTAACACTGAACAAAAATCCGGATGCAGTTCTTACAAAAAGAGAAGGATATTAGAATAACTAATTTTGGGAAAGATGATACGCAATAATAAATTCGAACAAATTGAGAAGTACCTTAGCGGGGAGTTGACCGGCGACGCGCTTAGCGAATTCAATGCTGAACTGGCCTACAATACAGAGCTGGCCGAAGAAGTCAGGCTACAGGAAGAAATTCAACAGGCCGTGCAGGAAACAGACATCATAAACCTGCGTGAGAACCTGAAAAACATTATCAGCCAGGAGCAAAAGGCAGACAAACAGGCACGCTCCAACCCAGAAGAACAAGTCTTCAGCTTTGAGCTTTCCGAAGAACTATCATCTTTCAAAGAATTCAGTCAACCGGTCAACCTTAACGATTTTATGCATCTGAGCCAGAGCCTGCCCAAAATTCACCTGGCCCAGCACAACATTGCAGCCAAAGAAAATATCCATCACTTTTACAAAGAACAACAGGAACAACATTCCGCCCCTGACCAGGAATTTACATTAAGTCCCGCTGACGAAGCCATTTTTGAAGACGTTCAGGCGGCTTTACAGGAAAAAGACATCCAGGATTTAAGAGCAAACCTGAAGCAAATTGCGGCCAACATCCCGGCGCATCAGCGTACCCCTCAGGAAATTGAGCAATACAACAACAACGAGCTCGACGAAATGCAACTCATTGACTTCGAACAGGAACTTCTGCTCTGCAGCGACTTGGAAAAAGACATCGAACTGTATAAAGAAATTGATCAGGCGGCAGCCGAAACCGACATCATGGATCTTCGGGCAAGTCTTCAGTCCATCCAACAAACAGAGGCTTCAACCACTCAGAAAATGGAGGAAATCGATCAGTACATCAACCTGGAACTGACCGATGAAAAACTGGCCGCATTTGAAGCCGAGCTTGCAGAAAACCCCGATCTGGAAGCTGAAATCAGGCTGATCAATGACATTGACGCAGCCATTCAGGAAAACGAAATCATGGACCTGCGAGCCAAGCTGGGAACCATC